>DASXNC010000100.1:0-3242 GCA_036495325.1 Steroidobacteraceae bacterium | reverse complement strand
GCGGGGAGGACTGTTTCCCCGAGCTCGCCGCAGAACCGATGGCGAAGCGGCGCATCATCGGCGACCCGCTGGAGGTCGTGCGCCGTGCACCGGAGATTCTCATCGCCTCCTGGTGCGGCAAGCGGTTCAATCCGGAGAAGGTCCGCGTGCGCTCCGGCTGGGACGCCCTCCCCGCAATGCGCGATGGCTACCTCTTCGAGATCAAGTCCTGCGACATCCTGCAGCCCGGCCCCGCGGCGCTGACGGACGGCGTGCGGCAACTGCACGAGATCATCGCCGCGTGCGCGCGCGGCGAACCGCCTCGTTGAGCCTATCGCGCGGCGTGTCCGTCCCACACGGCCATCATGTCCGCAGAGCCCTGGGCGCGTACACCGTTGTCGGTGAGGATCCGATCGGTCGCGGCTAGCGTCTCCTTGCGCGGCAAGACCAGCGCCTCCCCGCCGCGGCCGACAAACTCGAAGACGACGTTGTCGCTTTTTACATCGCGCAGCAGTGCGACGAGGTGTGCGAGGCTGCGCACCGGCGTGCCGTTCACGGAGGACACGACCGACCAGACGGGATTCCCGTACCCCTCGCCGAGCTTGTCCGGAAACAAAGGCGATGAGATGACGACCAGCTCTTGATGCTCGGCATCGGGCGGATCGAGGCGCCGCGTC
The DNA here is from genome assembly GCA_036495325.1 of Steroidobacteraceae bacterium. Classification (GTDB taxonomy): domain Bacteria; phylum Pseudomonadota; class Gammaproteobacteria; order Steroidobacterales; family Steroidobacteraceae; genus JASHUC01. Next base: position 2,586 of record DASXNC010000100.1, on the reverse strand, counting down.
ACGAGCGGGTTGCCGGCCGAAGAGAGCGCACTGAGCGCCTGGGCGTTGTTGTTGATCGCGCCTAACATGGCCGTCGTCGCTCGGGAGAATACGATCGGGCCGTAGATGAAATACGACGGGTACTCGCCCTCGAGCTCCGGAATCAACATCGGGCGGCGCGTGCCGACCGGAAGATTCACCTGCAGCGTGCGCCCGTCTCGGATGATCGTGAGCGGCACCTTGCCGTCGCGGGCGACCTTCTGTAAGAAATAGCGGAAGCTCAATCGCAGGCCCGAGTCGACGCTCACCATACCCTGATCGTCGATCGGCGTACTGCCGATCCGGGTGATCACGTCCCATTCCTTGAGCGGGTAGTCCGCATCCCTTCGCGTGGGATGATGGACCACGATACCGCTCACCGACTTGTCGAGCTTCAGGAAGGCGCGCAGTGCCGGGTTCTCGAGCGTCTGCAGCTCGTCGTACATCCCGGGCTTGCCGTCGTAGCGCCCGTCCGCGACGTCCTTGAGGAACAGCTCGATCTCCTCGCTCGGGATGATGTAGCCGATGTTCTGCGAGTCGCCGCCGAGCCGACTGAAGGCGAGCCCCATCATCTTTCCGTCCGCGATTGCAGGCCCTCCGCTGTTGCCGGGATTGATCGCCGCATCGATCTGGATACGCAGCCACGCAGTATCGAGGCTGTAAGGCACGAACTCGATGCGCGAGACGATGCCCTTTGTGATCGAGAGCGTGCTCCCGCCTTCGGGGAACCCGTACACGAGTACCGGGTCTTTGATCTGGGGGAGGACGTTCGCGCGCGCGACTGGCACGTGCTTGGCGAAAAACGCCTGATCATCGAGCTTGAGCACGGCCAGGTCGATGCCGGGCCCTACCGCCGCCACGGTTGCAGAGACCTTATCGCCGCCCTCCGTCGCCTGCACTTGGATGTCGCTCGCGTAGAGCACGGCGTGCGCGTTCGTAAGGATGCGGTGGCCTTCGATCACGACGCCCGAGGCCGTCACGTCGTGCGGCGTCTGCTTGGCCCAGGGCCGGAAGGGGTCCGGGTAGCGCATGGTCGCGAAGATCTTCACGACTGCGTTGTCCACACTCTCCGGCGCAGTGGCGCCCGATGCCTCGGCGGCGGCGAGCGCGGCCCCTGCGTGCGATCCGACGAGCGCGGCGGCGAGCGCGGCGGCGAGCCATCGTGCGAGGCTTGACCGTACCGGCGGCAGATGAATCACTGCGGAATTCCCCCCGTGTTCCCTTACGCGGGCTTGAGGGGCCCGCTCGCGACCTATACTACTATGCCCTGTACCGAAGATTATGCGGGACCGTATTGTGAAAGCGTTTCGAATTATTCTCTTCGCCCTCGTCATCGCGTGCGGCCCGGCCTGCTACGCCGGCGGCTCGCAGCAGCCCGTGCACGCCGAGCACGGCATGGTCGCGAGCGTCCACGCGCTCGCTTCCGATGCCGGCGTCGAGATGATGCGGGCCGGCGGCAACGCGATCGATGCCGCGGTCGCGACCGGTTTCGCGCTCGCGGTGGTCAATCCCGAGGCGGGCAATCTCGGCGGCGGCGGATTCATGCTGATCCGCCTGCACGACGGAGCGGTGCACTTTCTCGACTTTCGCGAGACGGCTCCCGGCAAGGCGACCGCCACGATGTACCAGGATGCGCAGGGGAACGTGGTTCCCGCACTGAGCCGCATCGGGTATCTGGCTTCGGGCGTGCCGGGCTCCGTGAAGGGTCTCGTCGAGGCGGAGCGGCGCTTCGGAAAGCTCGGGCTCGCGCGTGTCATGGCACCCGCCATCCGCCTCGCGCGCAATGGCTATCCCTTAAGTTGGGGGGAAGCCCGCGGGCTATCCCACGATCGGGGACTCGCGCAGTTCCCGGCGTCGCGGCGCATCTTTCAGAACGACGGCAAGGGCTGGAAGCCGGGCGACCTCTTCAAGCAGCCGATCCTCGCGCGGACTCTCGAGCGCATCGCCTCGAGGCCCGATGACTTCTATACGGGCGAGATGGCGCGGGAGATCGCCGCGGAGATGCAGCGCGGCGGCGGACTCATCACTGCGCACGACCTCGCGCATTACAAAGTAGTGGATCGCGCTCCGGTCGAGGGCACCTACCGCGACCTGTCGGTAATCAGCGCGCCGCCGCCTTCTTCCGGCGGGATCGCGCTCATCGAGACGCTGAATATTCTCGACGGGTTCCATCTCGCAGGGAGCGGCCGAGACTCTGCCGAGTCGATCCATCTGATCGCCGAGGCTTATCGCCGTGCGTTCTTCGACCGCGCTCAGTTTCTCGGTGACCCGGACGCGGTCGGTGTGCCGGTGGATCACCTGCTCGACAAGCGCTACGCCGCCGCATGGCGCGCCTCGATCGATCCGGAGCGCGCGAGCTCCGATGAGTCGCTCGAGCGGCCGGCGATGTTTCCCGACCTTACCGAATACGCCACGAAGCACCCGATCGGCGCGCAGGCGAAGGAGTCGAACGAGACGACGCACTATTCGGTTGTCGATGGCGAGGGTAATGCCGTCGCGGTGACGACGACGCTCAACGGCTATTTCGGATCGAGGGTCACGATAGGCGCCCTCGGCTTCCTGATGAAC
>DASXNC010000099.1:0-1533 GCA_036495325.1 Steroidobacteraceae bacterium | reverse complement strand
GTCGGCGACCACCTCGATACCGACCCCGGGGTAGGAGCCCATGGTCGAGAGCCGGATCTCGTCAAATTCCTCGCTGTCGAGGTACGCCGAGTGCGGATCGAGCGCTGCCACCATGCCGCGGATAGCCTTCTCCATCAGGGTATGGTCGTCGACGTCATCGACGTAGTCGCGCTTGATGCGCTCGTAGACCTCGGCGAAAAGGCTCGCCTCCTGCCACGGGAGCGAGGCGGAGTGTCCCGCCGGATAGCGGCTCTCGGCGGCATGCAGGGTTTCCGAGGGACGGTCTGCGAGCACGCCGCTCGCCAGCGCCGCGCCGAACCCGAGAACGATCCCTGTGACGAGCGTGATCAGCGTGCGTGAGCGCATCGACATGCTTCGAAACCCCTGTGCCGGCATCCGGGATAATACGGATGGGAAAGCCGAAAGTTGACTGCGATTGACGACACCGGTTCCGACGGGCCCCGCCATCACCGCGCCCCGAGGTACCAGGTCATATCGTCCTGCTCGGGCTCGACCGCGGCGGTGGGCGTAGCCGCTGCGATCAGCTCGTCCGCCTCCTCGAGAGAGGCGCCCACCCCCGCTCGCTCGACCCCGTCTCGCTCGAAGGCGCCGTTGTCGGCGTCCGTGCTGGGCAGGGGCAGCTCGGTCAGAACGTCAGCGAGCGGGATCGGCTTGCCGATCGCGAACCCCTGGCCGTAGTCGACACCGAGCTCGGCGATACGCGTGCTGATCGCCTCGGTCTCGATGTACTCGGCGACCGTCGTGATCGACATGCTGCGCGCGAGTTGCGCGATCGCCCGTACCATGGACTCCGCCCGCGCATCGCGCAGCACGTCGCGCACGAAGCTGCCGTCGATCTTGAGCATGGTGACCGGCAGCTGGCGCAGGCACGAAAGCGATGACAGTCCGGTGCCGAAGTCATCGAGCGCCACGCCGCAACCGAGGCGTCGCAGACGGCGCATGAGTGCCTCGGCGCGCGTGAGGTTGGCGACGGTGGCGTTCTCGGTGAGCTCGAAGCAGAAGAGCTCCGGATCGAGACCACTGGAAGCGATGCCGTTGATGAGCAGATCCGCGAACGAATCATCGTTCAGCGACTGACCGGAGAAGTTGATGGCGAAGCCGAGGGCCTTGCCTTCGAGAATCCCCGCGCGGGGCTTGAGCGCCTCGAGCACGTGGTTGAACACCCAGCGGTCGATGACCGGCATCAGCTGGTAACGCGTCGCCGCTGACAGGAAGGTGTCGGGACCCACGGTGCGTCCGGCCTCGTCCGTCATACGCAGGAGCAGCTCGTAGTGCGGCCGGCTGCTCTCGGCGGAGGCGAACGGCAGGATGAGCTGTGCATAGAGATGCAGCCGCCCGGACTCGATCGCCTCGCGCAGCTGCCCGGCGATGCCGATGTCGGCGTGACGGCGCACGATGCTCGCATCGCTCGGGTGATAGAGCTCGACGCGGTTGCGGCCGCGGTCCTTGGCGGTCTTGCAGGCGGTCTCGGCCGGGGCGAGCACGTGTGCCAGCTCGCTCGCCGCGGAATCG
>DASXNC010000098.1:0-3487 GCA_036495325.1 Steroidobacteraceae bacterium | reverse complement strand
GGTCTTTTCCGACGCGCAGGGCGAGATTACCCGTGGCCTCGAAGTCGTCGAGTTCGCGTGCGGTGCTCCGGAGCTTCTGAAGGGGGAGCACAGCGAGAGCGTGGGCACGGGCGTAGATGCTTTCAGCGTCCGGCAGCCGCTCGGTGTGGTCGCGGGCATCACGCCGTTCAACTTTCCGGCAATGGTGCCGCTTTGGATGGCCCCGCTTGCGCTTGCGTGTGGGAACACCTTCGTCCTGAAGCCCTCGGAGCGCGATCCGTCCGCTTCGATACTGCTGGCCCGCCTGCTCGCGGAAGCGGGACTGCCTCCCGGCGCACTGAACGTGGTGCACGGCGATCGAGAGGCAGTGGAAGCGCTGCTCCATCATCCCCACGTTGCGGCGATCAGCTTCGTCGGTTCCACCGCCGCCGCTCGCGCCGTGCATCGGGAAGGGACCCTTCAGGGCAAGCGTGTCCAGGCCCTCGGCGGCGCGAAGAATCACATGATCGTCATGCCCGATGCGGACCTCGAGGATGCGTCGCAGGCGCTCATCGGCGCGGCATTCGGATCGGCGGGGGAGCGCTGCATGGCGATCTCCGTCGCGGTGGTGGTGGGCGAGCAGACCGCGGATCGGCTCATCGGGCATCTCGCCCCGAAGATCGAGGCGCTGCGCGTCGGCTCGCCGTTCGATCCCGGCACGGAGATGGGCCCGCTCATCACCCGAGAGCACCGCGAACGCGTATGCAACTACATCGAGTCGGGGGTGAGCGAGGGGGCGCGCCTGGTCGTGGATGGACGCGGCCGGTTCGACGGGGCGGGCGGATTCTTCCTGGGCGGATCGCTCTTCGATCACGTCGCGTCGCAAATGCGCATCTATCGCGAAGAGATCTTTGGACCGGTTCTAGGCATCGCGCGAGTCCCGGACCTCGAAGCGGCGATCCGGCTCATCAACTCGCACAGTTACGCGAACGGGGCGGCCATCTTCACGAGAAGCGGCCGGGCCGCGCAGACGTTCGCCTCGGCGATCGAGGTGGGGATGGTCGGTGTGAATGTGCCGATTCCCGTACCCGCAGCGTTCCACAGCTTCGGCGGCTGGCGCAGCTCGTTGTTCGGCGATCACCACATTTATGGGCGCGAGGGCGTCCGGTTCTACACTCGTCTGAAGTCGGTGATGCAGCGCTGGCCGGGTGATGCCGGCGACGGCGTCCAGTTTTCGATGCCCTCGAGCAAGTAAGCCAGCCGCCGCGAGCGGCTGCGGCGGCCGCTCCTCCAAAAAAGAACCCCGCTTGCGGCGGGGTCATGGTCGCTTGCTTGCTGTGGAGGAGTGTCTTCTCGTTCTTATCCGATTGCGATCGGGGCTCGCCGAGAGAGAAGCGGCGTTCCGCCGACTGCGATTGCTGTTATCTCGTCTCTGATCCTCGCCTCGTTGTCTGAAGTCTCGGCCGTCCCCTAGTCCTTCCTTCAGGCCCGTTTCGGCCTTCGTGAGCAAACAGGTGCAACGCGCGTGCCAAGGGTCCGCGAACCGCCTTCCATGTGACATGTCGTATCTGCGACGTAGTTCAACTGTGACTTGGTGCGCCTTATGCGACGTTTGGCGCCCCGGCCGGCGCGCTCTTCGAGGAGCCGCCTTTCCCCGGATCCATCCGCAATGTCAATTTCATCGACGAATTCTTCTGCCGTCCGCTTGCGAGTGCGTCCTGCCAAGCTGCGCAAATCTCTGAAATGCGGATCGTTTCGGGTAGCTGAAGGGGTGTAAATGTTTTCGACGTCGCACGTTGGGCCGGGTAACGCGAGAGTTGCGCGTGGGTGGCGGAGAGCCGTGCTCGCGCTCATTCTCTTCTGCTCGCTCGCGGTGCCGGCATTGCGCCCGGCCTTCGCGAAGCCCGATCCGTTCCCGCGGCCGCCGGAGCTCGAGCGCGACGTTCAGTTCTGGGTCCGCGTATACACGCAGATCGATACGAACTCCGGGTATGTGCACGACGAGAACAACCTCTCGGTCGTCTACGACACGCTCCACTTCTCGCCGAATACCTCACAGCGCGAGCGCGAGCGCGAAGTCGAGGCCGCGCGGAATCGGATCATCGCTTCTCTGAAGCGCATTGCGACGAGCGGTCCGCAGGATCCCGAGGATCAGCACGTCCGTGCGCTCTGGGGCGACGACGGCACGCCGATCCGCTTGCTCGAGGCGACCAATCACATCCGCTTCCAGCTCGGCCAATCGGATCGCTTTCGCAACGGCCTCGAGCGCTCGGGCAGGTGGGAGGAGCACATCGCCGAGACGCTCGCCAACCTCGGCCTGCCCCCCGAGCTCTCCGTGCTGCCGCACGTCGAGTCCTCCTTCAATCCCGCGGCTCACTCGAAGGTGGGTGCAGCTGGCCTGTGGCAGTTCATGCGCTCCACGGGCCGGCACTACATGCGCATCGATTCATCCGAGGACGATCGGCTCGATCCGTTCCGCTCGACGGAGGGAGCGGCGCAGCTCCTCGCGTACAACTATCGGCTGCTCGGTACCTGGCCGCTCGCGATCACGGCATGGAACCACGGGTCGGCGGGCGTGCGGCGAGCGGTCGAGACGCTGGGCACGGACAACATCGCGATGATCCTGCGCCATTACACGAGTCCCTCCTTCGGCTTCGCCTCGCGCAATTTCTATGTCTCCTTCCTTGCGGCACTCGAGATAGACCGCAATCCCGAGAAGTACTTCGGCCACATCCGGCGTGAGCCGGAGGTACGGTTCCAGGAGATCGCGCTTCCGATCCGTGCGTCGACGCGTTCGCTCGAGCGCGCGCTCGACATCGACGCCGATACGCTCCACGCACTCAATCCGGCGCTGCGGCCGGCCTGCTGGGGCGGGGGGCGGCCCGTGCCAAAGGGGTATCACCTGCGGTTGCCCGTCGGGGGCACTGAATGGACCGCCACTCTCTTAGCGCAGCGCCTCGGCACGGGAACGCCGCGCATTCTGCTTGCGAAGGCAAACGTCCCCTCGCGCGGTGGGACGGCGCGGGAAGTGCCGGCGGCGAGCGTCGGACCGATTGCGGGTGGGGCGCCCCTCGCGAGCCCTGGAGAATCCTCCCGCGCCTCTCGCGAGACAACGGCTCATGCTGGTTTCGCGGCCGCCTCGACGCAGTCGGGTGCCGGCGAGGGCCTCTCGCCTGAGACGGCACGCATCGAGAGCGACGAGGACACGGTGGCCATTGCGGCAATCGCTGCCCCGGCGGCAAAGGCGCAGCCGGTCTCGGCGGCGCAGGCGGAGGAGCTTGGACCCGCGCTCGGGCCGACTGCGGTCGAGGCGACAGCGACCGCCGACCCGATCGACTACTCGGTCTCGAAGAGCGACACGATCGTCGCAGCAGCCGCGGAGACTCTCGGGCACTACGCCGACTGGCTGAACGTGTCGGCCTCGAGGCTGCGGAAGCTCAACCACTTGCGTCACAGGAGCGGCGTGGTAATGGGTCGTCACGTCAAGCTCGACTTCGACCGCGTCTCCCCGGAGGTGTTCGAAGCGAAG
>DASXNC010000097.1:0-3453 GCA_036495325.1 Steroidobacteraceae bacterium | reverse complement strand
GAATGTCGCGGCCTGGGGATGCGAGAGCGGCGAGCGTGAAACGCAGGGCATCGGTCCCGTGTGCCGGAATACCCTGCGGATATTGCTTGCGGGTCATCCGCTCGATCTGCCGCGCGAGCTGCGGCTGCATGAGCCCGCTCGTGCGCTTGGCGACGAGCGATTCGAGGTCGATGCCGTCGACGATATCGAGCGGGTCGATGACGTTGCCCTTCGACTTCGACATCTTCTCGCCGTGCTCATCCCGGATGAGCCCGTGGATGTACACGTCCCGGAACGGCACGTCGCCCATGAATTTCAGGCCCATCATCATCATGCGGGCGACCCAGAAGAAGATGATGTCGAAGCCCGTGATGAGGATCGTCGTCGGATAGTAGCGCGCGAGCTGCGGCGTCTCCTCGGGCCAGCCGAGCGTCGAGAATGGCCAGAGCGCGGAGGAGAACCACGTGTCGAGCACGTCCTCGTCCTGCCGGAGCGACACCGATTCGGCGAGGCCATGCTCGCGCCGCACCTCAGCTTCGCTCGCCCCGACGTACGCGCGGCCCTCACCGTCGTACCAGGCAGGAATACGATGGCCCCACCACAGCTGCCGGCTGACGCACCAGTCCTTGATGTTGCGCATCCACTCGAAATAGGTCTTCGCCCAGCTCTCCGGCACGAAACGCGTCCGGTACCGCTCGACCGCCTCGATGGCAGGCTGAGCGAGCGGGGCGATCTTCACGTACCACTGGTCGGTGAGATAAGGCTCGAGTACCGCACCGCTGCGGTCCCCGCGGGGGACCGTGAGGCGGTGAGCCTCGACGCGCTCAAGGAGTCCGGCCGCCTCGAGCTCTGCGACGATGGCACGCCGCGCCTCGAACCGATCGAGTCCGGTGAGGCGTGCCGGAGCGTTCTCGTTGAGAGTGGCGCGCGGTGTGAACACGTTGATCTGCGGAAGCCCATGGCGCAGCCCGACCTCGTAGTCGTTGAAGTCGTGCGCCGGCGTGATCTTCACGCATCCCGAGCCGAATGCCGGATCGACGTAGGAGTCCGCGATGACCGGGATCGAGCGCTCGGCGATCGGCAGGCGGACGCGCCGACCAACGAGCGCGCGGTAGCGCTCATCCTCGGGGTTCACGGCGACCGCGGTGTCCCCCAGCATCGTCTCCGGGCGCGTGGTTGCGACGACGACGTGCCCGTTACCGTCCTCGAGCGGATAGCGCAGATGCCAGAGTTGACCGGCTTCCTCCACGTTCTCGACTTCGAGATCGGAGAGCGCGGTGAGCAGCACTGGGTCCCAGTTGACGAGCCGTTTGCCGCGATAAATCAGACCCTCGCGGTGCAGGCGCACGAACACTTCGACCACCGCGCGGGAGAGACCGGGGTCCATCGTGAAGCGGTCGCGCGACCAGTCGACCGAATCGCCGAGCCGGCGCATCTGAGCCGCCATCGTGCCGCCCGAGCGCTCCTTCCACTGCCAGACCCGCTCGACGAAAGCCTCGCGCCCTAGCTCGGCGCGCTTCACCCCCTGCGCCTCGAGCTGCCGCTCGACGACCATCTGCGTCGCAATGCCTGCGTGATCGGTTCCCGGTTGCCAGAGCGTGTCGTCGCCGCGCATGCGGTGCCAGCGCGTGAGGGTGTCCATCAACGTGTGATTGAACGCGTGCCCCATGTGCAGCGTCCCGGTGACATTCGGGGGCGGGATCATGATGCAGAACGGCGTTCCTTTGCCGCGCGGCGCAAACCAGCCGTGTGACTCCCAGCGCTCGTAAATGCGCCGCTCGATCTCGTGCGGGGCGTAGACCTTGTCCATCAAGCGATGATAACAGCAGCCTCCGCCCGAGCTGGGGGCGGCCCCTCACGAGGCGCGGAACCGGTCAACTGCGCACGTTATGCGAAACCGGTTCGCATCCGAGCTCGCGGTATGCACGAAAGCGCGCCCGTCCCGACTTGCGCCGCTCCGGGTCGCCGTCGATCACCTCAATGACGCGCGCAGTGCGCTCCGTGAGGGCGGGCGGCGGAACCGCCGCAGAGAGATTGACGAGCACGTCGATTCCGCTCTCGGGCGCTGCACCCGTCGTGAGCAGCACCGGCGCCTCGGCCGCGACCCCCGGGGCGACGAGCTCGTGCGGAATGAAGCTGCGGTCATCCCCGAACGTCCATAACAGCTCGTCGAACGTCGCGAGCTCTGCGGCATCCGTGTGCCAGATGAGCACGTTCTGGCCGGCGCGATAGGCCTTGTCGATGATGCGGCACGCGAGCCGCAGGCGCGCGGCGCTGGAGGGCTCCTCGAGGATGTAGAAGCTGATCTCGGGCCGCCGAGCGGTCATCCTACTTCGCGCGAACGCCCGCGCGGTGCGCGAGGAAATCCGCGAGCAGCGGTGTCGGGCGTCCCGTGCTGCCTTTCTGGGCGCCACCCTGGTATGCGGTGCCCGCGATGTCGAGATGAGCCCAGCGAAGGCCTTCGGTGAACTTCGCGAGAAAGGCCGCGGCAGTGATCGCTCCGCCCTCGCGGCCGCCGATGTTCGCGAAATCCGCGAAATTGCTCTTGAGCTGCTCCGCGTGCTCCTCGGTGAGGGGCAGCTGCCAGGCGCGGTCGTCGGTGCGCTCCCCGGCCGCGAGGAGCTCGCGCACGAGCGCCTCATCGTTGCCCATGACGCCTGTGTGAAGGGCGCCAAGGGCGATGACGCAGGCGCCCGTGAGCGTTGCCATATCGATGACGGCCGCGGGATCGAAACGCCGCGCATAGTGCAGCGCGTCCGCGAGGATGAGGCGCCCCTCGGCGTCGGTGTTCAGGATCTCGACGGTCTTGCCGGATGCGCTCGTCACGATGTCGCCCGGTTTCACCGCCCGCCCGCCAGGCATGTTCTCGCACGCGGCGACGAGACCGACGACCCGAAGCGGCAGGCGCACTTCCGCCGCGTAAGTGATCGCGGCGAGCACCGCCGCCGCCCCGCTCATATCGAACTTCATCTCGTCCATCGCGGCGGCAGGCTTGATCGAGATGCCGCCGGTGTCGAACGTGATGCCCTTGCCGACGAGCACGATCGGCGCCGCTCCGGCCTTGCCGCCGCGGTGGTCGAGCACGATGAACCGGGGCGGCTCCGTGCTCCCGCGGGCCACGGCGAGGAAACAGCCCATCTTGAGACGCTTGATGGCCGGCTCATCGAGCACTTGCACCCGGACTGAGCCGTATTCGCGCCCGATTCCCCGGGCACGCTCGGCGAGATAGTTCGGCGTGCAGACGTTCGCGGGCAGATTCGCAAGATCGCGCTGCACGCCCATTGCGAGCGCGGTGGCCGCGCCATGCTCCAACCCGCGCTTCGCTGCCGCCTCGGTGCGCACCGGTCCCACCACGAGGCGGTCGAGCCGCGGAGCCGGAGGTTTCTTGCCGGTTTTCAGATCATTGATGCGGTAGAGCGCGCTTCCCGCGATCTGCGCAGTCGCGCGGCCGAACTCGTAGTCGCCGAGCTCGCG
>DASXNC010000096.1:0-1823 GCA_036495325.1 Steroidobacteraceae bacterium | reverse complement strand
CATTCCACCCGATTCACCGCCCTCGGTGCGGTTCAAGATGTTCCCGATCGTCTACGCGATTCCCTTCCATTACGCCAACCCGGTGAGCGGGCGCACGGTGGTCCCGCCGATCGCATCAGCCGAGCCCTCGGGCACCCCAGGCGTCGGCTCGGATGCGACTGCTCGACCGCCGCCATGACGCGCCTGCCCGACGAGTCTCTCTCCGGACCCGTGCTACGCTTCGTGCGGAGCGTCGAAGCGCACAGGTAGGGCGGCGCCGGGCCGCCAGGGGGAAGACTTGAACGCGAAGCACACCCGGATCGCGGGTGCCACGGCCGACCGCATCGAAGTGCGCGGCCGCGACCTCGTCGCGGACCTCATCGGGAAGGTCTCCTTCACCCAGATGTTCCTGTTCCATCTGCTCGGACGCGAGCCCTCGCCCGCGCAGCTCGCCGTGACCGACGCCGTTCTGGTTGCGATCATGGAGCATGGTCTCGTGCCCTCGGCAGTGGCCGCGCGACTCACCCTGCTCGGAGCGCCGGAGTCGCTTCAGGGGGCCGTCGCCGCAGGTCTCCTCGGGGTGGGAGATCGATTCGCCGGAACGGCGAGTGCGTGCGCCGAGGTGCTCGAGAGCGTCGTGACGACGCCGGCGGCCGAGCGGGCGTCGCGGGCCGTCGCAATCGTCGAATCTTCCCGCCGCGAGCGCCGGGTCCTGCCCGGCTTCGGCCACCCTACACATCGCTCGGGCGACCCGCGCGTTCCGCGCCTGATTGAGATCGCGCGCGGTCAGGGCGTTCCCGGACACTACATCGAGGCGCTGCGATTGCTCGAGTCGGCCGTGACTCAGGTGCTCGGCCGGCCGCTGCCGACGAACGTGAGCGCCGCGATCGCGGTCGCGCTGAGGGAAGTGGAGATCCCGCCCGAGGCCATCCGGGGCGTCGTGCTCACGGCGCGCTGCGCCGGGCTGGTAGGCCATCTGCTCGAGGAGATGCGCGACCCTTCCGCGAACGAGATGTGGCAGGCGGCCGAGCAAGCGGTTCCTTACCGCAATAACGATTGATCCGAGGCGAGGTCTGATGAACTTCAAAAGCGTGTGGAGCTACGAGAACCGGCTGCTCTTCATTCTCGGGCTCGCCTTCGGCATCTGCTATTTCGATCGCAACGCGGGCACGATCCTCGTGCCCTTCATCGAGCACGACCTCCAGCTCAATAATACTCAGGTTGGATTTCTCGGTTCGGGGTTGTCGATCACCTGGGCGCTGGGGGCCTATCTCATCGCACGCTGGTCGGACGCGATCGGTGTGCGCAAGCCCTTTCTGATCGCCTTCCTGCTGATCTTTTCGGCCTGCTCGTTCCTCTCCGGCCTAGCGCCCAATTTCGCGGTGCTGCTTGCCTCGCGCGTGGTGATGGGCGCGGTCGAGGGGCCGTTCCTGCCGGTCTGCCTCGCGATCATGGCGATCGAGTCCTCCGAGCGCCGCCGCGGGGTCAACTTCGGCCTCATGCAGAATTTTTTCGGCTCGGTGCTCGGCCAGATGCTCGCGCCGGTTGTCCTCGTCGCACTCGCTGATCGGTTCGGCTGGCGCTCGGCGTTCTACTTGGCGGGCGTCCCGGGTCTTCTGGTACTGCTCGCGGTCGTGTTCTGGGTGCGCGAGCCGGGCAAGGCCGCGCAGGCCAGCGTCGATGCGGCGGGGCTCGGCGGCACCGGAGCACGCATGGGACTCTTTGCCATGATCCGCGTTCGCAACATCGCGCTCTGCTGCGTGATCTCGCTCTTCATGGTCGCTTGGCTCGTACTCGGCTGGACTTTTCTTCCGAAGTTCTTCACCGACTACCGGCATTTCTCC
>DASXNC010000095.1:0-3185 GCA_036495325.1 Steroidobacteraceae bacterium | reverse complement strand
AAGGCAGCCGTCAAGACACACGGCGCCCGTACGCTCGAGTCGGTACGTTCGAACCGGGTACGGCCGAGGCGGGTACGCTCGATGCGGGGCGGAGTCCCGTCCAGTATCATGAGAGCGGCGACACTGGATGGACGTTCGCGGCCGCATGTGGCGCCGGCATCAGGAGCGCTCTTGAGCCCGAAGGCACCCTCACCGCACCGCAACCTTCTCGAGATGATCGGCGGCACGCCGCTCGTTGCCGTGCACAGCTTCGACACCGGGCCGTGCCAGCTGTACTTGAAGCTCGAGAATCAAAACCCGGCCGGCTCCATCAAGGACCGCGTCGGGCTGTACATGATCGAGGCCGCCGAGCGCGAGGGGCGCATTAAGCCGGGCGCGACACTTATCGAGGCGACGGCGGGCAACACCGGGCTCGGCTTGGCGCTCGTTGCGGGGCGCAAGGGATACCGGCTGCTGCTCGTCATTCCCGACAAGATGAGCCGGGAGAAAATCTTTCACCTCAGGGCGATGGGTGCCGAGGTGATCATGACGCGGTCGGATGTGCCGAAGGGGCATCCCGACTATTACCAGGACCGTGCCGCCCGCCTCGCGCGCGAGACGCCGAACTCGTGGTATGTCAGCCAGTTCAGCAACGAGTCGAATCCGCTCGCGCATGAGGAGACGACGGCGCCCGAGATCTGGGAGCAAATGGGGCACCGCCTTGACGCGGTCGTTTGCGGTGTCGGTACTGGCGGTACGCTTACGGGCGTCGCCCGCTTTTTCGCCCGCACGGCTCCGGAGGTGGAGATGGTGCTGGCGGACCCCCAGGGCTCGGTGCTCGCCGCCGCCGCGCGCAGCGGTAAGGCGGAGCCGACGACGGGTCGCGGCTGGCTCGTCGAGGGGATTGGGGGGGAATACGTTCCGCCGGTCTGCGATCTCTCCCGCGTTCGCCGGGCGTACAGCGTGAGCGATGCGGAGTCGTTCCGCACGTGCCGCGAGCTGCTCGCGCACGAGGGCATCCTCGCGGGCACCTCGAGCGGCACGCTGCTCGCCGCGGCGCTGCGCTACTGCCGCGAGCAGACGGCTCCGAAGCGCGTCGTATCGCTCGTCTGCGACAGCGGCAACAAGTATCTCTCGAAGGTGTACAACGATTACTGGATGCTCGATCAGGGCTTCATCACACGCGAGCGGCACGGCGATCTGCGCGACCTCATCGCTCGCCGGCATACCGAGGGCGCCGATATCACCGTGTCGGCGACCGAGACGCTGCTCGCCGCCTACGGCAGGATGAAGCTCTATGATGTCTCGCAGATGCCGGTGATGCGCGACGGCAAGATCGTCGGCATCGTGGACGAGGAGGACCTGCTGCTCGAGGTGTTCGAGCACCCGGAACGCTTCAACGAGCCGGTGAGCCGCGTGATGGCGAGCCACCTCGTGACCGTGGCGCCCGATGCGCCGCTGCCGCAGCTCATGGAGGTGTTCAGGCGCGGTATGGTCGCGATCGTCATGGACCGCGCGGAGTTCCTCGGGCTCATCACGCGGATCGATCTTCTCAACTGGCTGCGCCGCAGGGCGTAGCAGTACTCTAAAAGTACCCACGCCGGGCGGCTGCGCAGGCGGCACCCGCGTCGAAAAATCGGAGAAATCGTGACAGACAAGACACTGGAGTTCGCCACGCGCGTCATTCACGGCGGCCAGCGGCCCGACCCGCTCACGGGCGCCGTGATGCCGCCCATCTACGCGACCTCCACTTACCGGCAATCGAGCCCGGGCGTGCACCAGGGCTACGACTATGCGCGCACGCGCAATCCCACGCGCGATGCGCTGCAGGCGTGCCTCGCAAGTCTCGAGGGCGGTAGCAGCGCCTTTTCGTTCGCCTCCGGGATGGCCGCCTCCTCGACGGTGGTCGAGTTGCTCGATGCCGGCTCACACATCATCGCAACGCGCGATCTGTACGGGGGCAGCTACCGGCTGTTCGAGCGCATCCGCAATCGTTCGGCCGGGCTCTCGGTGAGCTTCGTCGATCTCACGGACCTTGCTGCCGTGGAGGCGGCGATCCGGCCGAACACCCGCATGATCTGGGTCGAGTCGCCGACCAATCCGATGCTGACGCTCGTCGATCTCTCGGCCATCGCGCGCATCGCGAAGCGGCGGGGGCTCTTGAGCGTTTGCGACAATACTTTCGCGACGCCCTACCTGCAGCGTCCCCTCGAGCAGGGCATCGATATCGTCGTGCATTCTGCGACGAAGTTTCTCAACGGACACTCCGACGCGCTCGGCGGCGCCGCGATCATGGCCGATCCGGATATCGCGGAGCGGATCAAATTCCTGCAGAACGGGCTCGGTAACGTGCCGAGCGCCTTCGACTGCTTTCTCATCCTGCGAGGAATCAAGACGCTCGCCGTACGGATGGAGCGGCACTGCGCGAATGCGCTCGCGATCGCCCGCTTTCTCGAGTCGCACCCGAAGGTCGCCCGCGTCCACTATCCGGGGCTGCCGAGCCATCCGCAGCACGAGCTCGCGAAGCGTCAGATGCGTGGCGGATTCGGGGGGATCGTGAGTGCGGAGCTCAAGGGGACGCTCGATGACGCCCGCCGGTTTCTCGAGCGTTGCCATCTGTTCTCCCTCGCCGAGAGCCTCGGCGGGGTCGAGAGCCTGATCGAGCATCCGGGGCTCATGACACATTCCGGCCTGCCGCCCGACATGCGCGGGCAGCTCGGCATCAGCGACGGCCTCGTGCGACTCTCGGTCGGCATCGAGAGCGCCGATGATCTGATCGGGGAGCTCAAGCATGCCCTCGAGTGAGCCGCTGCCCATCGTGCTCATCCCGGGCCTGCTCTGCACGCCCCGGCTGTATGCCGATCAGCTCCCCGAGCTTTGGCGGATCGGGCCGATTACCGTGGCGGTTCACGACCGGGACGACAGCCTGAATGCGATCGCGCGCCGCATCCTCTCGACCGCACCGCAGCGGTTTGCACTTGCGGGACTTTCGATGGGCGGATATGTCTCGTTCGAGATCCTGCGGCAGGCGCCGAAGCGCGTCGCAAAGCTCGTTCTGCTCGACACGAACGCGCGGCCCGAGACGCCTGAGCAGTCCGAGCAGCGCCGTGCCCAGATGGAGATGGCGCGGGAGGGCCGCTTGGGTGAAGTGAGCGACAAGCTCTTTCCGCGCTGGGTACACGCCCGCCGCTGGGGCGACGAATCGC
>DASXNC010000094.1:0-5889 GCA_036495325.1 Steroidobacteraceae bacterium | reverse complement strand
AGCGCCGCATCGAGCACCCGTCCGCGTTCCAGCTCCGCGCCGAGCACCTCCTCGAAGAGCTCGGCGCACGGCTCCCCGGCCCGCGAGGAACCGATCTCGCAGAGCACGTACCAGGGATACGATTTGCCGAGCGGGTCCGCGACACCAGGGATGTGGCGCGTCGTGAGCTCGATCGCGATCCGTGGCATGAGCTCGAAGGAGCTCACGAGCTCCCCGGTTGCCTCGCGGAGCGCGGCGAGCAGATCGACGGCGGCACGCACATCGGGCACAGCGATGAACGCGGCAGCGACGGCCCGCACGCGCGGAAAGAGCTTCAGGCTCGCGGCGGTGATGACGCCGAGCGTGCCCTCGGAGCCGAGAAACAGGGATTTCAAATCGTATCCCGTGTTGTCCTTGCGAAGCGCCGAGAGGCTCGAGAGGAGGCGCCCGTCGGCGAGCACCACCTCGAGCCCCAGAACGAGATCGCGCATCATGCCGTAGCGCAGCACCTGGGTGCCGCCCGCATTCGTCGCGAGATTGCCTCCGATCTGGCAGCTGCCCTGCGAGCCGAGCGAGAGCGGGAAGAGACGGTCGGCCGCCTCGGCGGCACGCCGGACCGTCTCGAGCACGCAGCCGGCCTCGGCGACCAGCGTGTAGCCGGCGGCGTCTACCGCTCGAATGCGGTCGAGCCTGCGAAGTGTCAATACGATCTGCCGGCCCGATTCGTCGGGCGTCGCGCCGCCGCAGTAGCTCGTGTTGCCACCCTGCGGTACGACGCCGATCCGCTGCTCGTTGCAGAGGGCGAGAAGCGCGGCCACCTGATCGACCGTGCGAGGCGCCACCACCGCGCACGCGCGCCCGTGATAGAGGGCGCGGTGGTCGATGAGGTAGGGCTCGACATCGGCGGCGGCCGTCAGCACGGCGTCCTCGCCGAGACGCTCCCGGATCAGATCGAGGGATGTCCGCACCGCGACACTTTAACGGTCGTCTGCCGGGGCGGCCAGCGGTCAGGCCTCAGCGGGGCTCACCCATCATGCGCTCGTAGAACCCGTTGACCTGTCCGTAGCACTCGCAGCAGGCGGCCGATTCGAGTTTGCGTCGGTTCGCGATGGTGATGAGACCGCGCCGATATTCGATGAGTCCCGCTCGGCGGAGCTCTGCCGCAACTTCACTCACTGATTGGCGGCGCACGCCGATCATGTCAGCGAGTACCGATTGGGGCAGTTCAAACTGCGCCGAGCCGGCCCGATCCTGCACCATCAGCAGCCACCGGCAGGCGCGCTGCCGCAGCGTGTGCAAAGCATTGCACGCGGCAGTCTGCTGCGCCGCGCGGATCGTGTAGGCGGCGTAGCGATGCAGGAGGCTCTGTAGCGCAGCGCTTTTGCGGATCACCTCGAGAAAAGCGGCGGCGGCGAGCCGGTAGGAGCGCCCCTCGATCTGCTGCACGACCGTGTTTGGGCTGGAGGGCAAACCGAAATAGAGCGGCAGGCCGAGCACACCCTCGTTGCCGATGGCGGCCGCCTCGCAGGCGGCGCCTTCCTGCGTATTGACCGTGAGCGCCATCGAGCCGGTCACCGGGAAGTAGGCGTGATACATGGGCCGGTCCTGCCGATGGATGACCTGTCCGGACGTGTGCGTGACCAGTTGTAACGCGGAGGAAAGTCCCGCGTGCTCGCGCAGGAACACACCGAGAAGGCGGTTCCCCGCAAGCGTCGGATGGACTGTCTTGCTACGTCCGTCCGCCATCGCTAGCGCCTCTAAATCGACCCCCGTGCCAAGACAATGTTCGGGTAAATAGGCTGGCTCCGTGTGTCACCTACCGGACAGACGCCAAATTGAGCGGATTGCTAAAAAATGCTCCTGTTGGATAACTAAGTCAGGCCCTTCGGGGTCCACGGGAATCACGTTTGTCGCAACCTGCCGACGCTCCAGCCCTCACCGGGCGAGTGCTCGATGATCTGCCGGATGCGGCGCGGAGCCTCGCGATGCTCTTCGAGCTGTATGGCGCGCAGAGGTCCGCTTCACGCTCGACGCCGGCGAGACGTTGCGGGAATCAGCGGCTACGACGCGGCTCGAGCCATTCGCCGGGCGTCATGGGGCACCAATATGGTGCTGATCGCGATTAGACGGACCGCCAGTCAGCCGGGCCAGCCGGTCAGTGCAGCATGCCGCCGAGTGCACGTCCGACGAGGAAGCTCACGACTCCGGCGCCTCCGCCGATGAGGATCATGCGCAGCGCGCCGCGCCAGGCCGCACGGCCCGTGAACAGGCTCAGCGCCATGCCCACCAAGGCGAGCGCGACGAGCGTCGCGGCGGCGGTGACCGTGATGCCTTCGACGCTCTGCAACCCGGCCGCGAATGGTGCAAGCGGCACGGCGGCGCCGACAGCGAACGAAGCGAATGAGAAGCTCGCCGCACCCCACGGCGAGCCTAGGTCGTCGGGGTTCAACCCGAGCTCCTCGCGAGAGAGCACGTCGAGCGCCTCCTCGGGATTGGCGAGCAGCGCGCGGCTCATCTCGCGCGCCTGTGCGAGCTCCACGCCCCGCGCCTGATAGATGAGCGCGAGCTCTTCCGCCTCCTCCTCGGGATATTCCGCGACCTCCTCGCGCTCGAGCGCGATCTGATATTCGTACATGTCGCGCTGGGAGCGCACCGAGACGTACTCACCCGCGGCCATGGAAAGCGCGCCCGCGAGCAGGCCTGCGATGCCGGTCGCGAGCACGTACCGGCCGCTCGCGCCCGCCCCGGCGATCCCCATCACGAGGCTTGCATTCGAGACCAGTCCGTCGTTCACCCCGAACACCGCCGCGCGCAGGTTGCCGCCGACGGTGCTGCGATGGCGCGCACCGACCTCGGAGGCCGAGGTGGGCATGACGTGGCCGACTGTGCCGGCCGTGCCGACTGGGCCGACCTGACCCACAGGTCGCGGCGTTGCCGGCCCGGGATGCGTCTGACCTTTGCCGGCGTCCGTCAGCGGGATACGTGCAGTGCTGTAGATCGAGAGTCCGCGCAGCTTCATCGCCGCGAGCACGCCGCGCAGCGAGCGCGGTCCGAACAGCCTGACGAGGCGTGCCACGATGCGGGCGCGTAGCGAGGGTCGGAAAGTGCGGGGCGCGGCCGGAACGCGCCGGTTCCCGCCCGCCTGCCAGTGCCCAGCCTGCTCTTCGGCGGCTTCGGCGAGCTTCAGGAACAGATTCCGCTTGCGGGGATCGGGCTCGGCGTCAGCGACCTCGCGGTACAGCCACGCCGATTCCTTCTCGTGATACCAGCTGTCGGGGTGGTTCTTCAGGCCCGGCTCTCAGTACCCGTCCCGGCCCTCGTCCTCTTCTTCGTCCTCGTCCCAATCATCGTCGTCGTCGTCCTCGTCGTCGTCCTCGTCCCAGTCCTCCTCCTTCTTCTCCTCGCCTTCTTCTTCCTCTTCTTCGGCCGAGCCCGTCCAGCCCTCGGGCTCCTCCGTCCGCTCGAGATCCATCTCATGCCAGGTCTCGAGATCGATCTCCTCGACATCCCCATCCAGATACTCGATTTCGACCAGCTCGGAGTCCTCATCGACCGACAGTACGCGGAAGGACTCTTCCTCCTCGATATTCTCGTACCACTGACCGGGAACCGGCTCGTAATCTCTGCTCACCGCGGAATTTCCTCGAGGAGGGGCTTCAATCCGAGTGAGTTTAAGGGCGTGCCCAAACCGAGTCTATCCCGTATAGTTTTTGTCATGTCCACCCGCCGTCCGAGCTCGGAGAGCCCCCTCACCGCTGCGCGCCGCGTCGTGGTGAAGGTCGGGTCGGCGCTTCTCGTCGATCAGGAGACGGGGCGGCTGAATCGCAGCTGGCTCGAGAGTCTCATCGAGGACCTGGTGCGATTGCGGCGACGCGGGCAGCAGCTGATCCTCGTCTCCTCTGGAGCGATCGCGCTCGGGAGACGGCAGCTCGGCCTGCCGCGCGGCATCCTCAAGCTCGAGGAGAGCCAGGCCGCTGCCGCGGTCGGGCAGATCAGGCTCGCGCATGCGTACAAGGAGCTGCTCGAGGAGAAGGACATCACGGTCGCGCAGGTGCTGCTGACGCTCGAGGATAGCGAGCGGCGGCGGCGGTTTCTAAACGCGCGCGCGACACTCGAATCGCTGCTCGCGCTCGGGGCGCTGCCGGTCATCAACGAGAACGACACCGTCGCCACCGCGGAAATCCGTTACGGCGACAATGACAGGCTCGCGGCGCGGGTCGCGCAGATGACGAGCGCGGACTGCCTCGTCCTGCTCTCGGACGTGGAGGGTCTGTTCACGGCGGACCCGCACCACGACCCCGGCGCCGAGTTCATCGACCGGGTGCTGCGCGTCACGCCCGAGATCGAGGCGATGGCGGGCCGCACCGCCTCCGAGGTCGGCTCGGGAGGCATGGCGACTAAGATTCTCGCGGGGAAAATCGCGGTGTCGGCGGGCTGCCATATGTGCATCGCGGACGGACACCACCGCCACCCGGTTCGCCGGATCGAGGAGGGCGCGCGCTGCACCTGGTTCGTGCCGAGCTCGAGCCCAGTCGCGGCGCGCAAAGCCTGGATCGCCGGCACTCTGCGTCCCGCCGGCGCCATCGCGATCGATGCCGGCGCGTTGCGCGCGCTCGGCGAGGGCAAGAGCCTCCTGCCCGCCGGTGTGGTCCGCGCGCTCGGCCGCTTCGACCGCGGAGATACGGTGAGTGTTGTCGGGCCGGACGGCGCCGAGGTCGCGCGCGGCATCATTGCGTACTCGGACACGGACGTTGCGCGGATCATGGGGCGCAAGTCCTCGGACATCGAGCGCCTGCTCGGATTTCGCGGCCGCGACGAGATGATCCATCGCGACGACCTCGTGATTCTCGAGACGGCGGGCAAGGCGGCCGGCGCGGAGGAGGTGGCCTCGTGACGGCACGGCGCGACGGGACCGCAACGGCCGGGGAGGCCTCCGACTTAGGCGTGCTCATGCAGCACATGGGGGCTGCGGCCTGCGCCGCCGCCTCGGTCCTCGCGCTCGCCCCGACCGCGCAGAAGAATCGCGCGCTCGCCGGAGCCGCCGCGGCATTGCGTGCGCGCCGTGCCGAGCTGCTCGCCGCGAATGCGGCTGACCTTACGGCCGCGAGCGCCAAGCGGCTGAGTGCCGCGCTCCTCGATCGCCTGCAGCTCGACGAAAAGCGCATCGAATCGATGGCGCGCGGGATCGAGGAGGTGATGGCGCTGCCCGATCCGATCGGCACGATCGCAGCGGAATGGGACCGGCCGAACGGGCTCCGAATCCAGCGGGTGCGTGTGCCGCTCGGCGTGATCGGGATCATCTACGAGAGTCGCCCGAACGTCACGGCCGATGCGGGCGCGCTGTGTTTGAAATCGGGCAATGCCGCCATTCTGCGCGGCGGCTCCGAAAGCGTGCGCTCGAGCGCGGTGATCCATGGCGCGCTGGTCGACGGGCTGCGTGCCGCCGGCCTGCCCGAGACCTCGATCCAGCTCGTGCCGACGACCGATCGGGCCGCCGTCGGCCATCTGCTCGGCGGCATGAGCGATTATCTCGATGTGGTCGTGCCGCGCGGGGGCAAGGAGCTCGTCGCGCGCGTGCAGCGCGAGGCGCGCGTGCCCGTGATCGGGCATCTCGAAGGCAACTGTCACGTGTACGTGGACCGCGATGCGGATCTCGAGATGGCCCGGATCATCGTTCTCAATGCGAAGATGCGCCGCACGGGAATCTGCGGTGCCGCAGAGACGCTGTTGATCGACCGCGGCTGCATTCAGACACATCTGGCGCCGATCGTGCGGGACCTGCTGGAGGCGGGCTGCGAGGTCCGAGGCGATCCGACGGTGCAGCAGGTGGACCGCCGCGTGCGTCCCGCCGCGGAGGAGGACTGGTTCACCGAGTACCTCGATTCGATCATCGCCGCGCGCGTGGTCGAC
>DASXNC010000093.1:0-5697 GCA_036495325.1 Steroidobacteraceae bacterium | reverse complement strand
ATTTTCGTGCGCCAGCCGGGCCCGACGGCCCCTTGACCGCCACGGCGATGCGCAGCCTCGCCGTGCGCGCCTTGCCCGTGTACCAGAATCCCGATCGGGCGCAATTTCTTGCGAACCTCTCCGCGCTCCAGATGGTCGCGGGCGACTACGTCGCGGCAAACGCCACGCGCGAATCGCTCGATGAGGTCCGGCGGCGGACGAAATCCGCGCCAGCCATCGATCTGTCGATCATCTACGACGTGTATGCGCGCGCGCGTGCCAGGGAGGTCAAGAATCACGGCACCTTCGAGCGGGCCTTCACGGAGGTCTTTCACCAGACGGTCTCGCCGCTCGACGACCGGGCCGCGTTCACCGTCACCCGCTGGCTCGCGACGCCGCTTCCGGTATTCCGGAGCAACTTCCAGAGGGAGCTCGATCGCGTGCGCGGCGAGCAGCGGATCACGCTCGCCCAGGCGGTCGACCTCGTCTGGGCGTATCTGTCGTTCGATGCGTTCCGCAGCTTCAGCGAAGTGGCCGGGCCGCTCATCGCCGAGGATGATCGCCGACGTTACGTGATCGATGACGAGGTGCTGGTGCGCACGCCGCAGCGCGCGAGCATCTCAGCAGTGCTGGTGCGTCCGAGGAATGCGCCGGCGCCTCTGCCCACGTTGCTCGAGTTCACGACGTACGTCGGCTCGAACTACGACGCAATGGATTGCGCGGCCCGCGGATACGCGGGCGTGATCGCCTATGCGCGCGGCCGCGCGCACAGCCCCGACGCGCTCGTCCCCTACGAACACGACGGCGACGATGCGCGTGCCGTCATCGCCTGGATCGCGCGGCAGTCCTGGAGCAACGGCAGCGTCGGCATGTACGGCAGCGGTTATGCCGGTTTTGCCGCCTGGGCGGCCGCGAAGCGGCCGGCCCCGGCGCTGAAGGCGCTCGCCGCATCGAGTCCCTTCGCCCCGGGCCTCGGTGCGCCCTCGAGCGAGCGCGTGCCGGGACTTCCCGCCTCGGTCTACCGCCGCTGGCTCCAGCATCCGAGCTTCGACAGCTACTGGCAGAAGATGCTGCCGTATGGGGAGGAGTTCGCGCACATCGACATCCCGGTGCTCACGACGACCGGCTATTTCGATGCTCACCAGCCGGATGCGATGTACTACTTCGCGGAGCACCTGCGCCAGAATCCGCAAGCGAATCAGACACTGCTCATCGGCCCCTATGATGCGGATGCCATGCGGCGCGGCCCGCTCGGTGTGCTCGACGGCTACTCCCTCGACCCCGCGGCACTCCTCGATCTCAAAGCGCTGCGCTTCCAGTGGTTCGACCATGTGCTGAAGAACGGTCCGGAACCCGCACTCCTCTCGGCGCGCGTCAACTTTCAGGTGATGGGCGCGAATACGTGGCGGCATGCCCAATCGCTGGAGCAGATGGCGAACGGCAACGTGCGGCTATACCTCGACCCGAGCCGTGCGGGCGGACATTTCCGGCTCTCCGGCCATTCCACCTCGCGGAAGCGCTATATCGAGTTCACGATACCGCTCGAGGAGAGCGGCGATGAGGCAAGCGGTACGACCGCGGCGAGTGCGGAGGCTGCCAACGTATCGGAAGCACCTGCCGATATCGTAACGCGCGACATCGCCCCCGCGGACAGTGTGACCTTCGTGAGCGGTCCGCTGCAGCGGCCGATGATCATGAGCGGCGGCCTTTCGGGTCTGCTCTCGTTCGCGACCAATCAGCGCCGGCTCGGCATCGAGCTCATGCTCTACGAGTTGCTGCCAAACGGGGATTACTTCAAGCTCTTCGCGCCGCCCGACGCCATGGAGCTGAGTAATGTGCCCGTTCATGGGCCTCCTCGGCCGATCGTGCCGAAGCGGCGGGAGCGATTTCCAATTCGCGGCGAGCGGCTCACGAGCGTCGAGTTCAACGCAGGCGCTCGGATCGTCCTGGTGCTCGCCGTGCAGCCGCCCGCGGCCGGTGCCGCGAAGCCATCTACGCTCGAGGTGCGTTGGTACGGCGGCAGCTATATCGAGCTTCCGGTCGAGCGCAGCGAGGAGGCGGAGAAGGCGAAGGAGGCGGCTCAATCGTTGCGCGGCGAGTGAGTGCGGCCCGCGTCCTACGCACGAGCCCGCGCGGCACGCCTCGCCGCGGCGCAAGTAATGAACGCCGCGTAGCTCCACGCAAGATGCTTCGCGGAGGTCTGCTCACCGGAGCGCCGATCGAACTGTTCGGAGAGATCGCCGCTCGGCGGGGTGAAGGCGCGCACGGTCTCGAGATAGGCGTCACCGCGCTCGATCAGCCGCGCGTTCCCTCTGGCGCCGACGCTCGATGCCGCCCGAAAGCAGAGCTCAGCCGCGCCCAGCGTCGAGAAATAGTACGCACCGCCCGAGTAATACTGATCGCCCCGGTAGCGGCCGAGCGCCGGCCCGCGCGCCGGGGGGCGGTCTCGATTGATCGGGTACTCGGCATCGAAGAGCGCCTCGAGCCGCTCGAGCGTCGCGTGTATGCGCGGGTCGGACACGGAGTGTCGGGTCCCCGGGGCACCCGCATGGATCGCCGCGAGCACGACGGAAATGTCGAGCTCCTTCTCGGAGCGCTCGCCCGTTGCGAGCACCCGCGAGCGGTAGAAGTCGTCCTCCGGCGACCAAAAGCGGTCGAGCCGCTCGCGGATGGCCGCGGCATCGGCACGGCAGTCGTCGGCTTCGCGAACAGTGCTGTGCACAGCGTGCCACGCCGCGCCCGCCTCGAGCGCCGCCGCAGCGACGCATAGCGCGTAGTAGTGCAACCCGAGCTCTTCCTCCCAGATGTCGAAGCACGGCTCGCGAGCGCGTGCGCGCGTGAATGCGAGGTCCGCTTGCAGGAGCTCCGCTGCGGCAGCCTCGATGACGGGCTCCAGCGCAACGGCATTCCGCGACTCGAGCGCCTCGGCGCGCCCTTGGCTCTCGCGCTGCAACCAGCGCAGCACAGCGAGCGCGCGCAGCGCCGGCCCGTCGTGCTGCGGTCGCGCCCAGCGCGAGATATCGAGCGTGCCGTCGGCGTTGACGCGCGTTTCGGCCGAGATGGCTGCGCCGTAGGCGTTAGCGAGGTCTTCATCCGCACGCAGGAATCGCTGGAAGTCATGTTTCACCCCGCCGCGCCAACCCGGCGCGGCGACGAGCGCGCGTCCATCGAGCGCCCGTAGCCCGAGGCTGAACGACACGAAATCACCGAAGTGTCGGGCAGCAATGCGCGGGAAGCCCTCGTCCTCGCTGTCGGTGGCGAGCACGCGCAGCGCATCGATGATGACCGCGGAGTCGCGGTACCAGTGAAAGAAATAATCGGGGTCGGGATCGTAGGACGCCAGGACGGGAGAGGCGACGATGGCACCCCGAGCCGGGCGGATGACCTGGCCGAAGCCTGGCCGCTCCTTGATCACCTCGAGAGGCGAGATGCTGCGCATCATCTGTACCGCGGCATGGCGGTACTCGCGGGCGATCCAGGAATCAAGCGGCTCGGTCATACAGGCGGCAGCCGCATCGGCCCCTCAGCCCGTTGGCGCTCGCTCGAGCCACGGGCTCGCGAATCCGAGCCGGCGCAGTCCCTCGCGCACCTCCGGGGCGCTCATGAACAGCTTCCACGGCAGCCCCGTCCGGTGATTCTCGATCATCACGATGATCGGACCCTGATCGATCGCGAGGAACGTTTCCGCGAACCAATCGCGCGCTTCGCAGAAGGCATCCACGAAGCCGAATCGCCCCCACACCCGCTCGCCGTAGCGATCGAGGAAATGCCGCAGCGCCTGCATCGCCTCGCGCGGCGCGTAAGGAAAGCTCGAGAGCGCAGCGGTCGGGGAGATCGTACCGTTGTCATGGGCGGGCGAATGGCCCGCGTAGCCCGAAGGGTCATCGCTCGCGGTAAGGCCCCAACAATCGGGGCCGTAGCCGGCATGGCCGCCGGGATTTGCGGTGCAGTGAGCGAGATGGATGCGGACGTGGCGCACGTTCTGCTCCCAGTAGTCCGCGTAGACATCCTTCAGGCCCCGCGGATCGAGACCGCAGAACGAATAGTGCGCGAAGAAGAGCGGGCCGCCGTACGGCTGCCCGAGCGGCAGCTCGATCCCGTAGTAGGGCCTGCCGTTGAGGAAGTCGCGGCCGCTCGCAAAGCCGCGGTGATACACGAGCGGATCGATCCCGTAACGCTTCGATCCGGCCGCCAGCACGTAGGTGATCAGACACTCGTTCCAGCCGTGGATCTCGTGATCCATGGCCCACCCGTTGTTGGGACTCCAGTGCCAGTAGAGGAGCTTGCGCTCTTGCGTGTACCAGCTCCACTCCACGTCCTCTGCAAGGCTCGTCAGGCGCTGACGCACCGCTCGCTCCGCGGGCGTGTCGCGATCGAAATACTGGCGCGCCGTGATGAGGCCCATGACGAGGAGCGAGGTCTCGACGAGATCGCCGCCATCGTCCTTGCGGTTGATGAGGGGTACCGCCGCTCCCGTGCGCGCATCGAGGAAATGGGGGAACGCGCCGTGAAAGCACGTCGCGCGCCGCAGCGCATCGAGCATGTGCCTGAGCCGCTCGAGCGCGCCCTCGCGCGTGACCCAGCCGCGCTCGACCGCGATCACGAGCGCCATGATCCCGAAACCCGATCCGCCGATTGCGACGACATCGTCTGACGGTTCCTCGCGCCGCTTGCGCCGGTCGGGTGCGAGCCCGCTTGTTGGATGCGCGCCCTCCCAGAAGAAGCGGAAAGTCTCGCGCTGGACGATCTCGAGAAGCTCCTCGTCGGGCAGGTCAGCGCTCGGCACACCGCGCTCGGGCTGCGTGGCCGAGGCAGCGTCGGTCCGAGCGAGACTTGATGTGGGTGCGGAGTTCCTCATGCGGTCGTCCGGGCGGATGCGGGTTGGGGCTTGGCGGCGTGCGAATCGAGCCCGGAGTGTACCGGATGGGCCTGCACGAGGTGGACGATGCGCGAGAAGAGCGGATCGCGCGCCTGGGCGCTGCCGATGTGAATGACGCTCGTGTGCTCGAGCTCGCTCGCGAACACATCGATGACCCGCTCGAGCGTGTCGCCGTCGAGCGAGCCGAAAGTGTTATCGATCATCACCCAGGGTGGCGCCTGCAGCACGATGCGCGCGAAGGCGATGCTGAGTTGCTCGTCCGCCGACAGCTCCCGGTCCCAGCGGCGCGACTCATCGAGCAGCGACACGAGGCGATCGAGCCCGAGCCGCGAGAGCGCACGACCATAGGACTCGGGAGGAAACCCTTCGACCTTCAATGGATAGGCGAGCACCTCGCGCAGTGAGCCGCGCGGCAGGTAGGGCGTGCCGCGCGGAAAATAGAGGATGGCCTCGTCCTTCGGCAGCACGACCCGGCCCTCGCCCCAGGGCCAGAGCCCGGCGAGCGCGCGAAACAGCTGAGTGCGGCCCGTTCCCGGCTCGCAGAGAATGAGCAGCCGCTCGCCCGCGCGCACCTCCACGTGCCGCTCGCGGATCGTGTCGCGCCCGCCGGTGGGCGAGACGACCGACAGATTCTCGATGACGAATCGTCCGGGCTCGCCCAGCGCATAGTCGATGCGGCTGTCGACGTGCTCGAGCAGCGCGTCCGTCGTGATTACTGCGCGGCGGAACGTCGCAACGCGCAGCAGCGTGGCTCGCCAGTCCGCGATCTGGCTGAAATTGTCGACGAACCATCGCAGCGAGGACTGGGCCTGCGTGAACGCCGCGGCCGCCATCATCAG
>DASXNC010000092.1:0-3161 GCA_036495325.1 Steroidobacteraceae bacterium | reverse complement strand
ACGCGGATGTCCGCGCCCATCGCGCGCAGCATCTCGAGGAGCCCGGTGCGCGTGGGATTGATGCCCACTCCCTTCAGCGTGAGGCCGCCGCGGGCCGCGAGGCAGCCGGCGACGAGGAAAAACGCTGCGGAGGAAAAATCGGCCGGTACCTCGATATGGGCGCCCCGCAGGCGCTGTCCGCCCGCGAGCGCCGCAGTCGCGCCGCGGCGCTCGACCCGCGCGCCGAACGCGGCGAGCATCCGCTCCGTGTGATCGCGTGTCGGCGCAGGCTCGGTCACGCAGGTCTCTCCGCTCGCCGTCAGACCCGCGAGCAGGATGGCGGACTTCACCTGCGCACTCGCGACGGGGAGACGGTAGTCGATGGCGTGAAGCGACCCGCCGCCTTGGATGCGGATCGGGGGACGGCCGTTCTCCGTCGCGATGCGCGCGCCCATCTGCCGCAGCGGCGCGGCGACGCGCTCCATCGGCCGGCGCATAAGCGATTCGTCGCCGACGAGCGTGGAGTCGAACGGCCGACCGGCGAGCAGGCCCATGAACAGGCGCATCGCGGTGCCGGCATTGCCCATGTCGAGGGGACGGGAAGCCGCTTTGAGGCCGTCGAGCCCGCGGCCGCGCACGATCACCCGCTCTCGCTCGGGCCGCTCGATCGCCACCCCGAGCGCTTCGAGCGCGATGAGCGTCGCGAGGCAGTCCTCGCTCGCGAGAAAGCCCGAGACGACCGTCGTGCCCTCGCCAATGCCGCCGAGCATCAGCGCACGGTGCGAGATCGACTTGTCGCCCGGTACGCGCAGCTCCCCCGTTACGGAGCCGCCCGGCTCCAGGCGGTAGCGTTCGACCGCGCGTGCGGCGCTCGGTGCATCCTGGGCGCTCAAGTGACCGCCCGCGGATAGGAGCCGAGCACGCGGAAAAGCGAAGCGCGCTTCTCGAGCGCCGCGAGGGCGCGCGCGACGTGCGCCTCCTCGATGTGGCCCTCGATATCGATGAAGAACACATAGTCCCACTTGCGGCGGCGCGACGGTCGCGACTCGATCCGGGTCATGCTGACCCGGTGTTTCGCGAGCGGCTCGAGCAGCCGGAACAGCGCGCCCGGTGCATCGGTATGGCCCACCGACAGAAGCAGGGTCGTGCGGTCCTTGCCGCTTGCGGCGAGGAGCTTGCGCCCGAGCACGAAAAAGCGCGTCGTGTTGTCCGCGCGATCCTCGATCTCCGGTGCGAGCACGTCGAGGCCGTACACCTCCGCGGCGGTCTCTCCGGCGATCGCCGCGCTGCCTTTCTCGTCGCGCGCGCGACGTGCGCCCTCGGCATTGCTTGCCACCGCGACCCGCTCGGCGTTGGGCAGATGCTCATCCAGCCAGAGGCGGCACTGCGCGAGTGCCTGCTGGTGCGAGCACACCCGTTCGACCTCCGCGAGCTCGTGCATGCGGCCGAGCAGGTAATGATGGATGTGCAGCTCCACCTCGCCGCAAATCTTCACAGGAGAGCTGAGAAAGCGATCGAGCGTGTTGATCACCATGCCCTCGGTCGAGTTCTCGATCGCGACGACGCCGAAGTCGACGTTGCCCGCCTCGACCTCGTGGAAGACCTCATCGACCGAGGGCAGCGGCAGCGCGCGCACCGAATGGCCGAAATGCGTGAGCACCGCGGTCTGTGTGAATGTGCCCTCGGGCCCGAGGAAGGCAACCTTGAGCGGCTCTTGCTGCGCGAGGCAGGCGGACATGATCTCGCGGAACAGCCGCAGCACCTCCTCGTCGCGGAGCGGCCCGCGATTGCGCTCCTTCGCCCGTCGCAGGACTTCGGCCTCACGCTCCGGGCGATAGAAATCGACGAGATGGCCGTCGCGATGCTTTGAGATGCCGACCAGCTGGGCGAGCCGCGCACGCTCGTTGAGCAGCGCATGCAGCTGCTCGTCGACCGCGTCGATCCGCTCGCGGGCCGAGGCGAGCCCGCCGGGCGGCTCGGCGCCCTTGCCACGCTTGCCGCGCACGTCGCGCGCCGCGCTGGCGTTTCGCGGTTTTTGAGTCGCCATCGTTCGAGACCCCCTAGGCGGGCGGGCAGAGCGAGCTGCACTCGCGCAGCGAGCGCACGGCCAGGATGGCCGGGCCGGAAGCGCCTCCACGGACGGACATGCGCGAGCCCGCCCCGGGCATGTTGCGTATTATACCAATCGCGCGGAGAGCACGCCCTCGATGCGGCGTATCTTCTCGAGCAAATCCTCGCTCACCTCGCCGTCCGTGTCGATGAGCGTATAGGCGTACTCGCCGCGGGACTTGTTGAGCAGGTCCGCGATGTTGAGGCTCACCGAGGCGAGGCAGGTGGAAATCTGTCCGACCATGTTGGGCACGTTGCTGTTTGCGATCGCGAGCCGCGTCGCGCCCGCGACGCGCGGCAGCACCGCCTCCGGGTAATTCACGGAGTGGCGCACGTTGCCGTTCTCGAGGTACTCGCGCAGCGTGTCGGCGACCATGATCGCGCAGTTCTCCTCCGCCTCGTGGGTCGAGGCACCGAGATGCGGCAGCGCCACCACACGCGGATGGTCCTTGAGGGCGTTGCTCGGAAAGTCGCACACGTAGCCGCGCACTCGTCCGCCATCGAGCGCGGCGATCACCGCCGCATCGTCGACGATCGGCGCGCGCGCAAAGTTGAGAATCACCCCGCCCTTGCGCATGAGCTTCAGGCGCTGCTCGCTCACGAGGCCGCGCGTCTCGGCATTGAGCGGCACGTGCACGGACACCGCGTCCGCACGCGCAAACAGGTCATCGAGGGAGAGCGCCTGCTCGACGCTCGAGGAGAGCTGCCACGCGCGCTGCACGGTGATTTGCGGATCGTAGCCGAGAACCCTCATGCCGAGCGCAAGCGCGGCGTTTGCGACCTCGACGCCGACCGCCCCGAGTCCCACGACCCCGAGCGTGCGTCCCGGCAACTCGAAGCCGACGAACTTCTTCTTGCCGGCCTCGACCGCCTCGTCGATCGCCGCATCATCGCCCGAGAGCGAGCGCGCGAACGCCCACGCCGGACAGATATTGCGCGCGGCGAGAAACAGCCCGGCGAGCACCAGCTCCTTCACGGCGTTCGCGTTCGCGCCGGGGGCGTTGAAGACGGGAATGCCGCGCTTGGCGAGTGCCGCCACGGGAATGTTGTTCACCCCGGCGCCTGCCCGGCCT
>DASXNC010000091.1:0-1951 GCA_036495325.1 Steroidobacteraceae bacterium | reverse complement strand
GATCACCAGCGCTTCGGACCGCCGCTTCGGCCGCCCGCGCCGCGCTCCTGCGCCTCGTTGACGCGCAGAGGCCGGCCGCCGAGGTCCTTGCCGTTCAGATTCTGAATGGCACGGGACGCATCGGCGCGCGGCATCTCGACGAACGCGAAGCCGCGGGGCCGGCCCGTATCCCGATCGGTGATGACGCTGACGGACTCCACCGTGCCATGCTGCGAGAAAAGGGTTCGGATCTCGTCCTCGCCCGTCGAGAACGGCAGATTGCCGACATAGATCTTGGTCATGCAAAAGACTCCTGAAGAAACCAAAGCCCGCCACGGTTTTCGTCCGCTCGCGGGTGTACTCCGCAACTAGGGCAGGGAGGCAGCCGAAACGGGTGGTATCGGCGGCCGCGCTCTGCCACCTGGATCGCCAACGATTCGGCTTTTCTCAGACTCGGAAGCCGGGCGTGCTGAGCGCGTCGCGGCAGGCGGCAGGGAAAGGGAAAGGTCACGAACCGGGGCGCACCTTACCGGAACGCGAGGCGCCGAACAAGACTTCCCGCGTGACAGGGCTCCCGGAGCGTGAGCCTATGGCCACGGCTTGGCCGACGCTCCGCGCGGCCGCCCTGCCTGCTACGATGGCTTCGAATGACGCTTGACGGGCTGTTCGCGCCGCAGCTCACGGGTCAAAAAGGGGGAGACGCGGGATGAGCGGCACTATCGTGCCCGTTCTTGTCGTCACCGCCTTCCTTTATGCGGCGCTCGCCCTGTACGCGTACCTGCGCCAGGCGCAGCTCCTTTACCAGCCAACGACTTCCCGCGGCTCCCACGGGCCGACCCCTGGGGCCATCCACCTTCCGTTCGAGGATCTGCGCATCCAGACTCCGGACGGGGTGTCCTTGCACGCGTGGCTCGTTCCGGCGAGCGAAGGCCGTCCGGTCGTGATCTTCTGTCACGGCAACGGCGGGAACATCCCCGATTGCCTCGGCACGATCCGCATCCTGCACGAGCTCGATCTGCATCTGCTGATCTTCGACTACCGCGGCTACGGCGACAGCAGCGGTCGTCCGAGCGAGGGCGGCACGTACCGGGATGTCCAGGCAGTCTGGCGCTATCTGGTCGAGGAGCTCGGCTTCGCGCCGGGAGAGATCATTCTTTTCGGGCGCTCGCTCGGCGCCGCAGTCGCCGCGCATCTCGCGCGCGATGTGCGGCCCGGAGCGCTGATCCTCGAGTCGCCCTTCACCTCGCTCCCGGAGATCGCCGCCCATCACTACTGGTACCTGCCCGTGCGCTGGCTCGTTCGCTATCGCTACTCGACCGTCGATTCCGTCGAGTCGGTCGAGTCGCCGACGCTCGTCATCCACAGTGCCGACGACGAGGTGGTCCCGATCGAGCACGGCCGCCGTGTGTTCGATCACGCGCGTGGTCCGAAGCGCTTCCTCCTCATACTCGGCGCGCACGCTGACGGCTTCCTCACGAGCGGTACGCGGTACACGCAGGGACTGCGCCGCTTCCTCGAATGGGCATTCGAACAGCCGGTCGCGGCCCGCGCGAGCGGCCGAGAGATGCTCCCGTGAGTGCCGCTCGGCACCGCTCTCGCTCACATCGAATGACGAGCGGCGGCCGCTTGAATGATAGACTGCGCGGCCTTCGTGAGTTCCATCGGAGTCGATACGCATGGGCAAGGGTGATCGCAGGACACGCCGCGGCAAGCTCTATCGCGGCTCGTTCGGAAAGTCGCGGCCGAAGGATCCGGCCAAGAAGCGCAAGGCTGCATCCAAAACGGGCACGAGCCGCATAGGTGCGGGGGCTGCCGGCAGGAAGAGCTAAGCGATACGAGAGCCGCGAGACTACGGAAGTCTACGCGGCGGGCAGCTTCCGCTTGCCGCTCGCAATCTCTGCCAGCACCTCGACGAGCAAAGCGCGCTCGGCCTGCTGGACGCGCGCGGCGAGGCTCGCTTCGGTATCGCCCG
>DASXNC010000090.1:0-1537 GCA_036495325.1 Steroidobacteraceae bacterium | reverse complement strand
TCGGCGGACGGGAGAGCTTCGAGCGCTCGGTGCAGCGTCTGCACGAGGTCGATCTGCTGTTCGTACATTTTCTCTATAGCGTCGAGTCGACGATGCCGTTGCTCATGGACCTCAAGAAGCAGGGCCGGGTGCGTTATATCGGCATTACCTCGATCCGCACGCCTGAGTACCCCCGGCTCCTCGAGTACATGCGACGCTACCCGCTCGATTTCGTGCAGGTTAACTACTCGCTCGGCGATCGGACCGCCGAAGCCGAGGTGCTGCCGCTTGCGCTCGAGCGCCGGATGGCCGTCATGGCCGCAGTCCCGCTCGGCGGCGGCCGGAATCTGCTCATCGAGCAGGTCGGAGATCGCAAGCTGCCGCCGTGGGCGGCGGAGTTCGGAATTACCACCTGGAGTCAATTCTTCCTCAAGTACGCGGTGTCCCACCCGGCGGTGACGTGCGCCATTCCAGGCTCGAGCAAGCTCGCGCATCTCGAGGACAACGCGGCAGGGGGCCACGGGGAGCTGCCGGAAGCGGCGGTTCGCCGCAAGATGGAACAATTCTGGAGCGGGAAAGCGTAATCGTAGTGCGGAAGGCGAGGCGGGCCTCAGACCGCGCGTAGTGCCGTCGCGACGGGCACGCGGGCGGCGCGCAGCGCCGGGAGCGAGCCGCCGATGAGGCCGATTACGATCGCCCAGATGACGCTGATCGCAAGCAGGTGTGGCGTGACGGTAAGCTTGAAGATCAGGCCGGCCACAGCGACCACATTACCGTTGAAAAGTACCCAGGCGATCGCGGCGCCGAGGAAGGCGCCCGGCAGCGCGAGCACCATGCCCTCGAGCAGGACCGATAGAATGATCGGGCCTCCGTTGAAACCGATGGCGCGAAGCGTTGCGAGCTCGCGCCGACGGGCATCCACCGAGCCGTAGAGGCTGTTGAGCGCGCCGAAGATTGCGCCGCTCGCCATCACTGCGCCCACGAAATAGGCGACGAAGTTGAGGAGCGAGTTGAGCTGTCCGAACGTGTCCTGCATCGACTGGGCGGTACTTTTCACCTCGACGGCGACGGCAGGATTGCTGATCAGTGCGTCCCTGAACTTCGCGAGTGCGGCGGGAGACTCGAGCTGGACGTTCGCCGACTGATACGTGTTGCGGTTGAATGCGGACATCACGGTATCGGCATCCGCGCGGAGCACGCTATCGCCGATGGAATCGTTGCCGGCGAACACCCCGACGATCGTCCACTCGGTGCCGGAGAGGTCGAGGCGATCGCCAATGTTCATGTTCTGGTACATTCGGCGGATCGGATCGGAAACGGTCACCTCGTGCACGGCGGGACGGTATTGCCGGCCCTCGATGATCTTCACGTTCGACTGCACGAGAGCCGATCCGGGCGTGAAGCCGACCAGATAGACGTTGCCTCGCTTGCCGTTCTTCTTGATGACGTCGACGCTCACTAACGCTGTGGCGGTGACGTACGGGCGGCCGTCAGCGGAGCGCTTGATACCGGGCGCGTTCTCGACGACGGCGAGTGTGTCGCGCGTGAGCACGCTCTG
>DASXNC010000089.1:0-2985 GCA_036495325.1 Steroidobacteraceae bacterium | reverse complement strand
GACGGCGTGTTGCCGACCAGCGGCTCGTACGGCCACGAGTACAGAATGAAGTCCGCGGTGTCCGCGGCGCTCTGCGCATCGAGGCTGTAGGCCTGCGTCCAGCCGCGGCGGCCGGCTGGCCGTCCCTCAGGCCCCTGGACGATGCCGCTCCATGGCGAGCTCCGCCTCGAGACTCGCGCGGCCGCGGAAGATTGTCGACACCGCAAGCGTTCGGCCATTCTTCAGGAAGCGGAAGGCCGCATCGCGCGCCTCAGGTTCGCCGTCCTGATCGATGCGATCCCAGTCGCTCGCATGGCCGACGTAGTCGACCCTTACGTCGTATTGCTGCGTCCAGAAGAAGGGCACTGCCGCGAAGCGCTCGCGCCGACCGAGCATGTTGCGCGCGGCGGTCTGCCCCTGCCGCTCGGCGACCACCCAGTGCTCGATTCGCAGCCGTTCGCCGCTCAGCCGGTCTGGCCAGCGCGCCACATCGCCCGCGGCGAACACGCCGGGCGCGCTCGTCTCGAGGTACTCGTTGACGAGAATGCCCTGCTCGACCGAGAGCCCGGCCTTCTCGGCGAGCTCGAGTCGTGGCCGGACCCCGATGCCCACCAGCACGAAGTCGGCCTCGAGCCGCGAACCGTCGTCGAGCTGCACGCCTCGCTCATCGATGCCGTGGACCTGATGACGGAGATGAAACACAACCCCGTGCGCCTCATGGAGCGAGCGGATGAAGTTGCCGAGAACCGGCCCGAGCGTTCGGGCGAACGGAAGCTCATCCGGCGCGACGACGTGTACCTCCACCCCGCGCTGGCGCAGCGCCGCTGCGCCCTCGAGTCCTATGAAGCTTGCGCCGACGATCACGGCGCGGCTGCCGGATTTGAGGCGGCCGATGATCTGACGGCAATCGGCGAACGAGCGCAGCGTCCGCACGTGCGGCAAGTCGGCCCCGGGAACGCGAAGCCGCACGGGCTCCGCTCCCGTTGCGATGAGCAGCTTTGTGAAGGCAATCGGATGACCCTTCGCAGACGTGACGCGGTGCCCTGCGAGGTCGAGTGCCGCGACAGTCGTGCCGAGCTCGAGCTCGATGCCCTCGTCGGCGTAGAACTCCTTTGGCCGGAGCGGAATCCACTCCTCGGGTGCGGCGCCCGCGAGGTAGTCTTTGGAGAGGTTCGGCCGATCGTACGGTGGATCGGCATCGGCGCTCAGGATCGTGAGCGCTCCGCCGTATCCTTCCCTCCGCAGCATCTCCGCCGCGGCGAACCCCGCCGCGCCACCGCCGATGATGACGATGCGTTCTGAGCGGGCTGCGCCAGCGCCGTCGGTCGCTTGCGCCCCCGTTGTACTCTGCCGCCTGGCTGCGTCGGGTGCTGCCGCCTTCAGCTTCTCGCGGACATGGAGCCGCCCGTTGGCGCGCTCGATGCGCCAGCATTGGATGGGATTGATCGCCGGCGCGTGGAGCGCCTCGCCCGTGCGCAGGCTGAAGCAGGCGTGGTGCCATGGACAGCGCACCGTATCGCCGACCAGCAACCCCTCGCCGAGCGGTCCGCCGTAGTGGGTGCAGGTCGAGTCGATGGCGAAGAACTCGTTGCCCCGACGGGCGACGAGCACGGGGCTCTGCCCCACGTGCCCGACCACCATACTGCCGTCCGTCAGAGTCTCCTCGGCGATCCCGGCCGTCAGGTCCGGGCCCGTGGACTGCGGTGCATCGCTCATCGCTCCATCCTCTCGCGCATCTTGAGCTGGCCCGTTACATTGCAGCCGAATGCTCATTCGGCGCAATACGCGTTCCCCGCGTTGCGTCAGCCGGAGCGGGAGTGCTTACTATGGCTCGCTGCGTGCTGGCCGCAACGGGTGCACGAATCGGGGCGCTAGCGCTGATTGGTGCGATGGCTTTGCGAATGGCGATGAAGGAGCGCGCCGATGCATGACGAGCAGAATCTGGAATCGTGGCGCAGCGAAGACCATCGTTTCTTCCCTGAATGGGCGGACAGGCCGCAATCGTCCGATCGACTTCTCGAGGCTGATCACAATTCCTATCTCGCGGGCGGCTACTCCGAAGAGTTCGGCTATCGCGTGCGGCCGGGCCTTCCCGCCGTCTTTCCGCCTCTCGAGGGCGATCCGGATCACAACGGCCAGTGGGCGTTCCAGATCGATTGCCTGCACCCGGGATATCCAGAGTGCGCGCGCCCTGCTGATCGGGGCGCAGCGCCGTTCGAGCCACCAAGTCGCAGCGAATCGACCGATAACTTGAGTCGACGCGCGGGTGTCGGCAACGTTCTGCAAGTGAATCGGAGAGGCGCAGATCGGCACGTGGCGCGTTTCCCGATGGCGATCGGTGCGCTCTGGTCGCGGCTGCGCATTCGCGCTCGCGTTCGCGCACCCGGCCTATGACCGCGCACACCTGCCAATCCAAGCGCGCGGCTTTCGAGCGACCCGATCCTAGCGGCCGTATCCCAGCAGATGCCGGCCACCGTCGACGTAGATCACTTGCCCGGTGATGAAGTCGCTGCGAACCAGGTAGACGATCGCCTCGGCGATGTCACGTGGGCCGCCGTGCCGCTGCAGCGGGAGCCGATGTGCGTGGGCCGTGAGATAGCTCTCGTCCGCGCCCGGTGGCGGAAGGATCAGCCCGGGTGCGACCGCATTCACGGTGATGTTCGGGGCGAGCTCGAGCGCCAGCATCCGCGTGAGCGTCGCGAGCATGTGCTTGCTCAGGATATAGCCCGAGTGCTCGAAGTCGAACCCCGCAAGGTGCGTGTCGTGCAGGTTGATGATGCTGCCGCGCGCGCGCAGCTGAGCGGCGAAGCGGCGGCTGAGCGTGAGAGGAACCCAGGCGTTCACTTCGACGTTCGCGGAGAGCTCGGACCACGTCAGCGTGTCGAGTGGCTCCGCCGGGAAGATCGACGCATTGTTGATGAGGATGTCCACGCTGCCTGCGATCTCGCGCGCGCGCTCGATCATTGAGTCGTACTCGTCGGGGCGGCGAAAATCCGCCTGAACCGG
>DASXNC010000088.1:0-2759 GCA_036495325.1 Steroidobacteraceae bacterium | reverse complement strand
GACGAAAATCGACTCGAGAATTCCCTGCGAGCAGATGACGAGCAGCGCCGCGCCCGCAACCGAGCGCAGCATCGGCCGTTCGCGGAGCAGGCGGAGCGGCCTCGGGCCGCGCTCGAGCCGCACGGCTCGCTCGCCCGCCGGGCGACTTTCCGGAAGTGCGAACCGAACGAGCAGAATCGCGCAGAGACTCAGCGCGATCGAGACGAGCGCCGGCCGGACGAAGTTCGCAGTTGCCGCATGGTTGCCGGCGAGCGCCCCGCCGATCGGAATCCCGAGCATGAATCCGACGCCGATTGCCGCGCCGATGAGACCCATGGACTTGGCGCGGTCCCGCGGGCTCGAGACATCGGACGCGTAAGCGAACGCCGCCGCGAGGTTGCCCGCCATGAAGCCGGCGAGCATGCGCGAGACGAGGAGCATGCCGAGGTTGTTCGCAAAAGCGAGAATCACGTACGACGCGCACGCGCCCGCGAGACTCGAAATGAGAATCGGCCTCCGGCCGTAGCGATCGCTCAGGCGTCCCCAGAGCGGCGCGGCGATCAGCTGGCAAAGCGAGTAGCTGCCGAGGATCGCCGTGATCACACCGGGGCTCGCGCCGAACCGCTCGCCCATGTACGGGATGAGCGGAATGAGGACGCCGAACCCGAGCACATCAACCATCGAGACGAAGAAGAGGATGTGAAGGGGCGATCGGCTCCGCCGCGCGGGCGCGGCATCATCGCGGTTCGCCCCTTCGGCTCGCCCTTCGGAGCGACCGCCTTCTTCCGCGCGCGTGTCCGAAGACTCCGTCATCGATGCATTCACGGGTTCGCCGAGGCGCGCCGAGGCGCGCCACGTCGGGGGGCCAGGACCCCGCGGCGCGCCGCCTCGCGTGCCGGCTCGCCGCGAGGCGCGGGTTCGCGGCGGCGCACGGGCTTGCGGTGGCGCACGGGCCCGCGGTATCGCACGCGGCCGGCGCGGAGCTCGAGCTCGCAGCTCGCGCAGCGCGGCCACTCCTGCCGGTGATGCGTCGCTATCACGATCGTTGCGCCGCGTACGGCAAGGGCTTCGAGCTCGCGCTTCAAATCCTCGCGCGTCGCGGCGTCGAGGCCCGAGAACGGCTCATCGAGCAGCAGCAGCGCCGGGCGATTGATCCATGCGCGCGCGAAAAGCACGCGCCTCAGCTGCCCGTAGGAAAGCTCGCGCAGCTGCCGAGCAGCGAGGCTCGCGAGTCCGAAATCCGCGAGTGCGCGCCGCGCGGCTCGGCGTTCGGCAGCGCTCGGCGGCGCGCTGAGCCCAAAGCTCGCGTGCAGCCCGGAGAGTACGGTCTCGAGGACCGTGAGCTGCGTCGGCTCGGACGATCGCAGCCGTGCGAGCAGGCTCGTCGTGGCGGCGAGCGACGACTGCAGATGCGGCGCGATGAATCCGACGCGCCGCTTGAATGCATCGAGCGAGACACCCGGCGCGATGCCCGCCCGCTCGATCCGCCCGCCGACGGCGACGCCGTGATCACCGTAGATCGTTCTGAGCAGCGTCGATTTCCCAGAGCCGTTCGGCCCATGAATGACCCAGCATTCACCGCGCGCGATCTCGAGCGAGATGCCCTCGAGCACGCGGCGCCCCTCGAGAAACACAGATGCGCGCACGAGCCGAACGAGAACTTCGGCCCGCGGGGAAGTCCGTGCGCGCAGGAGCGGCGAGATCACGTGCTCCCCGGCCCCTGATGCGGTTGCGGAAAGCCAGTTGTCGAGCGGCGCTCGTTCGATACGGCCGCGGTAGACGATACGGCCGCGCTCGAGCACGAGCGCATGCGTCGCGGCGGGCGGTAGGTCCTCGATACGATGGCTGGTGAGCACCCAGGGTAACGCGGAGCGGCGCGTTCGCGCGAGCCACAACAACGCGTCGTCACGCCGCTCGGCGTCGAGGCCGTTGAGGAGCTCGTCGAGCAGCAGCAGCTTCGGCCGGGCGGCGAGCGCGCGCGCGAGCAGCGCAAGGCGGCGCTCGCCGTACGAGAGTGCAAGGAAGCGCCGCTCGGCGAGGGCGAGGAGACCCACCCGTTCGAGCAGCGCTGCGATGCTGCGCCGGTCGTCGCGAGTGAGCGGATCGAGGGGAATGTCCGTGCGATACAGCCCCGTTCCTACGACCTGCTCAACAGTGGGGTTCCAGCCGTAGCGCTCATAGCGGTCCTGCCGCTCGGGACCGATATAGCCGATCTCTTCCCGCACCTCGGATGGCGAGGAGTGGCGCTCGCCACGCCAGAGATAGCTGCGAACGGTCTTCTCTCGAGGCTCGGGCCAGACACTGCCGGCGACGAGCTTCAGAAGCTGCGTCTTGCCCGCCCCGTTTGGTCCCGCGAGTATCCAGCGCTCCGACGGCCGGATCGTCCAATCGATGTCCCGCAAGACCTCGCGCCCGCCGCGCCGCAGATTGACGTGCCGCAGTGTCGTCTCGATATATCGGTCAGGCATGTCTCGCGAGGATCGAGCCCCGGATCGTGATCGCAGACCGATGATAAAGGACGCGGCGCGCCGCCGCTCGCCGCGCGCGGGCGCACGGGCCGCAGCGCAGAGGCTCCGCCTGCGCGTTCACTTTCGGCTCACGGCGCGCTCGTCCTTGCCCGGCGGAGCTCCCGCATCCAGTAGAGCAGCACGGCGGCGCTGCAGAGCACGGCCAGCCCGATGAGCTGGCGGGCAGATGCAGTCTCGGCGATGAGACCGGCATTCAGGAGGCAGCTCGCGATCGGCACGAGCGGGCCGCCGGGCATTACGAACGGTTCCCCG
>DASXNC010000087.1:0-1983 GCA_036495325.1 Steroidobacteraceae bacterium | reverse complement strand
CGCTATCGATGTCCAGCAAGAGCTTGTGAGCCGCCTCGCTCCTGCCACTTGAGATGAGCCCGTCGGCTTGCATAAGCGCAGCTTGGAGCCGGGCGTCTATGCGCGAGCGGCAGCTATCGAGACGCGTCGGATCGTGCGGCGCGTGGTTGAGAAGTTGATCGAGCGCTCGCCGGAACGCTGCCGAGGTCATCACTTCGTGACCCGCAGCGGGCGTCTCGTTCGTCTCAACATCGGCGACGCACCACTCCCGCATCGATTGCGAACTGGCCGCATCGGTGCCGAGGTTGACGGTGTCCCGGGCGCCGGTGACGTATATGAGATGGCTCGAGCTTTGAAACCGTAGGAACAGATCCCGCACCGGAAACGGATACCTACTGTTACCGACCGGATCGGCTCCTGCGTTGAGCAGGGCGCCGTGGAAGATATCCGGATAACTGAGCGCGATGCGCTCCGCCACGCGCGATCCGCCGGAAAATCCACCAATATAGATGTGCTCAGGATCGATCGGATACTCGCGAATGACATTCGCTTCGGCACTGAGGGCGAGCGGCACGCGGCGGCTCAGCACGGCAGCTTCATTCCCGGCGTGCGCCGGAGCGACGAAGATGATTCCGTAATGATCCAGCTGGGAGGCCCAACCGAATGGCAAATCGGCCGCGTCCTGTGGCGGAACGAACACGAGCAGGGCGAAGCCGCGCGGCGAGGGTGGTGGCCCGGACGGAACGTATAGGACGAAGCTCTCCTTCGCCAGATCGATCGGGTACGGGCTCAGCGTCTTGCGCGTGCGCACGAGAGTGTCGCGGAAGGCCTCGAGTGCAAGAGGGCTCAAGAGCCGGCGGAGAATCTCCGAGTTACTGAAGAGTGGTGCGTACTGCGTGAAAACGACTTCGCGAGCCACGCCAGGGGGTTGCTGCGCCGGAGCGGAATCCGCCGATGCCGCATGTGCGAGCACGAGCCCAGCGGCGGTCAAGGCGATCGCCAGTGTTACACGGCGCCTCAGGCACGCGAGAGCTTCGATTGCGGTCATCGCAGGCGCTCAGCGCGCTGCGCGGGGCACCCAGCACTTCTGCATGTGATCGTCGACGAGTCCGACGGACTGCATGAAGGCGTAGATGCTCGTCGTTCCGATGAATTTGAATCCGCGCCTTGCGAGCTCGCGGCTCAAGGCATCGCTCTCGGGTGTCGAGACCGGCACTTCCTGGCGCGACCGTGGGCGGCGCCTGCGGCTGGACGGCGCGAATCCCCAGACGAGCTCCGCAAATCCTGCGCCGCCGCTCTGAACATCGAGCCAGGCGCGTGCATTGTGGACGAATGCCTCGACCTTCAGCCGGTTGCGGACGATGCCGGGGTCGGCGAGCAGCTGCTCGATTTTCTGCGGGGTGTACTGCGCCATGCGCTGCGCATCGAAGCCGTCGAAGGCGCGCCGGTAGTTCTCCCGCTTGCGCAGGATGGTGATCCACGAGAGGCCCGCCTGCGCGCCCTCGAGACAGATCATCTCGAACAGATGTCTCGCATCGTGGGACGGCACTCCCCACTCGGTGTCGTGATAGGTCACGTAGAGCGGATCGGCTGCGCACCAGAAGCAGGTCCAGCGGCCGTCGGGGAGGCGGATGACTGAGGGGTTCGCAGGCCGGGTTCGTGCGGCCGGGGCCCGTGCCGCCGAAGCTGGCGTCGCCGAGCGCGCTGCGGCCACGCGTTTGGCCGTGCGCGCTTTGGCGGGCCGTACTTTGGCGGTGCGCGCTGCGGCCTTTGATCTCTCGGCAGCGCGACGCGCGCGTGCCGGTTTACTCGTTCGCTTCATAGGCGAATTGTATTCGGCGGTCGCCTCGTCTTGCGGATCGGCGCGTAGCTGTATATAAATACAGTCTGCCAGCCGGAGAGCGTGCCATGTCCGCGGTACTGATCGATTCCTCGATTGTGCAGCTTCAGCGGCTTTCAGCCTATCTGGTAGACGAGCTCGGCGAGCTTCGAGCGCAGTCCCGT
>DASXNC010000086.1:0-1803 GCA_036495325.1 Steroidobacteraceae bacterium | reverse complement strand
GATTGGGTGCTCGGCGCCCGCTCGGACAAAGTTTGGGAGGAGATCTGGCCGGACATCGGCCCCCGCATCGCGCAGGTGCTCGAGCACGGCCGTGCCACCTGGGATGAGGCTCTGCTGCTCTTTCTCGAGCGCAGCGGCTTCCCCGAGGAGACCTACCACACCTTCTCCTACAGTCCCGTGTACGACGACGAAAATCGCATCGCCGGCATGCTCTGCGTCGTCACCGAGGTGAGCGAACGCGTGATCGGCGAGCGGCGGCTGCGCATCCTGAAAGACCTCGCCGCACGGGCCCTCGGGACCTCGAGCATCGACGAGTGCTGCCGCTGCTCCTGCGATGTGCTTGCGGAGCACCCTTTCAGCATACCGTTCGCCGCGGTCTACTTGCTGGACCGGGCGTCGCGGGCTGCGCGTCGGATCGCCACGACGCGCGCAGTATCCGAGCGCGCCCTGCCGCCCATCCTCGACGAATCCAATCCGGTTTGGCCGCTCGCGCAGCTCCTCGCGAGCGAGACGGTCCAGCACGTGCAAGATTTGCCGCAGGCCGGGATCGAAGTGACCGCCGGCCCCTGGCCAGATCTCGTCCGCCAGGCGATCCTGCTGCCGCTCAAGGGCTCCGGTGGGGAGGGGCTGGCCGGTTTCCTGATCGCGGGCACGAGCCCGCGACAGCGGCTCGATGAGCGTTATCGCGCGTATTTCGATCTCGTCGCCGGGCAGATTGCCGCCGCCATTGCCGATGCACAAGCGAACGAGGCCGATCGCGCGCGGGTCGAGGCTCTGGCCGAGATCGACCGCGCGAAGACGGCCTTCTTCTCAAATGTGAGCCACGAGTTCCGCACCCCCCTCACACTCATGCTCGGTCCGCTCGTGGAGGTGGCGGCGAACTCGTCCACGCCGGCCTCCGCGCGGGAGCAGCTCGAGCTCGCGCACCGCAACGCGCTGCGGCTGCTGAAGCTGGTCAACACTCTGCTCGACTTCTCGCGTATCGAGGCGGGCCGCGTTCAGGCCTCCTACGAGCAGACCGATCTCGCGGCGTTCACGAGTGACCTGGCGAGCAACTTCCGCTCGGCGATGGAGCGGGCGGCCCTCGCGTTCAGCGTGGAGTGTGAAGCGCTCGATGAGCCCGTGTACGTCGACCGGGAGATGTGGGAGAAGATCGTCCTCAATCTTCTCTCGAACGCGTTCAAGTTCACCCTTCGCGGGGGGGTAACCGTCCGCCTGCGCCGCGAGGCGGACGAGGCCGTGCTCGAGATCTCCGATACCGGAGTCGGCATCCCAGAGCACGAGCTGCCGCGCCTGTTTGAACGTTTCCATCGTGTGGAGGGTAGCGCCGGGCGCACACAGGAGGGTTCCGGTATCGGACTTGCGCTCGTGCAGGAGCTCGTGAAGCTGCACGGCGGCACTCTCGGTGCGCTCAGCGAGCCTGGCCGCGGTACGACGTTCCGAGTGGCCGTGCCGTTCGGCGCGGCGCATTTGCCGAGCGATCGGATCAAGGCGTCCCGCTCGCTCGCCTCGACGGCAATTGCCGCCCAGGCATTCGTGCACGAGGCGCTGCGCTCTATCCCTTCGGACGTGGGGAGTTCATCGAGACTGCAGGCACTTGCCGATGAGCCGATACCGAGGCGGGACGGCTTCGAGGCCGGGGCCCGCATACTGCTCGCCGACGACAACGCGGACATGCGCGCCTATGTCCGCGATCTGCTCGCGCCCATCTACTCCGTAGAGGTGGTGGCCGACGGCGAGCAGGCGCTCGAAGCCGCCCATCGAGAGCGGCCCGACCTCGTCGTCGCCGACGTCATGATGCCG
>DASXNC010000085.1:0-12688 GCA_036495325.1 Steroidobacteraceae bacterium | reverse complement strand
AGCACCAGCGTCGTTCCAGCTTCAGCGTGCGGTTGATTTCTCCGCAGTCCGAGCAGCGCTTGCTGCTTGCAAAAAAAGCATCGACGGCGATCACCTGACGGAGCGCCCAGACCCCCTTGTA
Organism: Steroidobacteraceae bacterium; assembly: GCA_036495325.1. Lineage (GTDB taxonomy): Bacteria > Pseudomonadota > Gammaproteobacteria > Steroidobacterales > Steroidobacteraceae > JASHUC01. The sequence goes on along the minus strand of DASXNC010000085.1, from coordinate 12,567 downwards.
GGTGAGCTGGCGGCGCACCTCCCCGAGGGCGGCGTCGGCGACCGAGCGGCGAAACGCACGCCGGCCCATGCTGCGGGCCATCGCCTTCACACGCAAGCTTTCTATCGCAATCACCTGCGCCTCGCGCACGATGGCGGTGGTTGCCCGGTGCAGGGCGTCGCGCCGCTGATCAGCAATGCGGGCGTGAAGCCGTGCAATGCGCATTCGGGTGCGTGATCTGCGGTGCGAGAGCCCAAGACGTATGCCCTTCGGGCAGGGCTTACTCGGATCGAGCCCCTGGGCGCGCATCTGCGTGGCGAGCTGGCGGCTCTGGCGGCGCTGATAGCGGCGTAGCCGCACGAGCTTGGCGGCCAAGCTCCTCGGCGCCTCGATACGGCGGATCTCGCTCCCGTCGTGCATGACGAGCAGATCGCGTAAGCCCGCATCCACCCCCACCGCCTCGATTACGGCGGCCCGAGCTTCCTCGAGCGGTACCCGATCGGCCGTGACCGAAGCGAAATACCGTCCCGCCCCATCGCGGGAGAGCGTCACGCTGCGCAGACGCCCAGCGAGCGCTTCGGTCCGTCGAAGCTTCACTCTTCCGAGTCCAGGCAGACTCACGTACGCCCATCTGTCGCGGCCTTCTCCACGCTTCACTTGCGCTCGGCGCTGGTCGAGCGTGAAGCGCACGGCGCACTTGCCGCCACGGCGCTTAAAACGAGGATATTCGGCGCGCTGCTCGAAGAAGTTTTTGAATGCGCGCTCCAGATCGCGCAGTACCTGAATGAACGGCTCGCGCGGGAGCTCGCCGAGCCACTGCGTTCCCTCACCACGGCGAAGCGCCGTGAGCTCGCGTGAGAGCGCCACCCAATTCAGGTGAGTGTCATCGCACCTGTACGCTTCCGTGCGTCGCGCAAGGGCCCAGTTCCAGACGTACCGCGCCGCCCCGAAGAGCCGTCCGAGCAACGCGCGCTGCCGGCGCGTCGGGTAGACCCGCATGCGGTATGCGCGCTCGATCGTGAGGGCATCGGCCATGAGCTGTAGGCTGTGCGATAACTCGAGCCGGCGGCTTCACTCACGCCCTGTTCGCTCCGCTGCTGCGACGCACGACGCCCACGACGACTCCTTCGATAATGAGCGATTGCTCCTTCAAATGAACCCGGATGGGTTCGAACTCCTCGTTCTCCGGCAGGAGCCAAACGATGGAGCCTTCCTGGCGGTAGCGCTTGACGGTGACCTCGTTCTCGAGGCGCGCGACCACGATCTGGCGGCTGCGCACCTCGGAGGTGCGGTGCACGGCGACCAGATCCCCATCGAGGATGCCGGCATTTCGCATGCTCATGCCGGTCACCTTCAGCAGATAATGAGGCTTCGGCTGAAAAATCGTCGGATCGATCTGCAGACGCGCTTCGATGTTCTCCTCCGCGAGAATCGGCTTGCCGGCGGCGACGCGGCCGATGAGCGGCAGTCCCATCTGCTCGCGGATCGTGTCCTTCAGCTGAATGCCGCGGGAGGTGCCGGGGATGAGCAAGATGACCCCTTTACGCGCGAGCGCGCGCAGATGATCCTCCGCCGCGTTGGCCGATCTGAACCCGAGCTCCCGGGCGATCTCCGCCCGGGTGGGCGGCATGCCGGTCTCGGAGATGAAGCGCTGGATGAGACGCAAAATCTGCGATTGGCGCGAGGTCAGGTCTGACATGATGGTATGCTGTTTGCCCATACAATACTGTGATTATATCCAGACTGAGCGCTCGCGCAAGTGACGTCGACTACGACGCCATAATCGTCGGCGCCGGCCACAACGGCCTCACCTGCGCCTGCTATCTCGCCCGAGCGGGTCTCAAGGTTCTTGTCCTCGAGCGCCGTAGCCTCATCGGGGGCGCCGCCGTCACCGAAGAATTCCATCCCGGATTCCGCAACTCCACGGCGAGCTACACGGTAAGCCTGCTGCATCCGAAGGTGCTCGGCGATCTCAAGCTCGCCGAGCACGGCCTCAAGATCATCGAGCGCCCGATGCAGAATTTCCTAACGCTGGCCGATGGCCGCGCACTCTGCACCGGACCGGCTCTCGAAGACACGCTCGCCGCAGTGCAGCAACACTCACCCCACGATGCGGAGCGCCTGCCTGCCTTCCACGCGATGCTCGGTCATGCCGCCAACGCGCTGCGCGCCCTGCTCCTCAAAACACCTCCCGCAGGCCTCCACGGCCCGCGAGATCTGTGGAGTCTACTCACCCTCGGCCGGAGCCTCCGCCGCCTCCCAATCGAAACACACCGCGCGCTGCACGAGCTCTTTACCCGCAGCGCAGGAGACGTGCTCGACGGCTGGTTCGAGTGGGACGCGGTGAAAGCGCTGCACGGCTTCGATGCGGTCGTCGGGACGTTCCAGAGCCCCTACGCCCCGACGAGCGCGTATGTGCTCCTGCACCATGCCTGGGGCGAAGTGAACGGCAAGCGCGGTCTCTGGGGCCATGCGATAGGCGGCATGGGGGCGATTACGCAAGCCATGGCGCGTGAGGCAGACCGGCTGGGCGTCCGCATCCTGACGGAGGCGCCTGTCGCGGCGATCCTGACGGAGCCCGCAAGGAGAGCTGCCAGCCGTGCCGGCCCCATCGAGAGCCGGATCGGGTCTGCCGATGCGGCGCAGCAAAAAGGCGCCGCGAGGCGCTCGACGTCCCGCGCAACGGGTGTGCGTCTCGGCGACGGACGCGTGTTCCGCGCTCCGCTCATCGCGGCAAACGTCAATCCGAAACTTCTCTACCTGAACCTTCTCGCGCGAGAGGTCCTGCCGGAGGACATCCGCGCCCGGATCGAGCGCTATCGTTGTGAATCGGCAACGTTCCGCATGAACGTTGCACTCGCCGAGGTGCCGCGCTTCGAATGCCGTCCGCAATTGGGTCCACACCTCGCCGCCGGCATCATCATTGCACCGTCTCTTGCTTACATGGAGCGCGCCTACCTCGATGCCCGTGCATCGGGGGTGTCGCGCGCGCCGATAATCGAAATGCTCATACCGACCGTCATCGACCCGACCCTGGCTCCGCCGGGCGCCCACGTGGCAAGCCTGTTCTGCCAGCACTTCGCCTATTCGCTGCCCGAGGGGCGCAGTTGGCACGAGGAACGCGAGCGGATCGCCGACTCGATCATCGAAACGGTCGACACTTATGCGCCGAATTTCAAGCGCAGCATCGTGGGCCGACTCGCGCTCTCCCCGCTCGACTTGGAGGAGCGTTTCGGTCTCATCGGAGGCGATATTTTCCACGGCGCGCTCGGACTCGATCAGCTCTGGGCCGCCCGGCCGGTGCTCGGCTACGGCGATTACCACACGCCTGTCGCGGGGCTGTATCTCTGCGGGTCCGGCAGCCATCCGGGAGGCGGTGTGACAGGCCTGCCCGGACACAACGCCGCGCGCGAGATCCTGCGCCAGCGAGTCAAGCTGTAGCGAAATCCTTACATTGGTCTATCAATGATGCACGAAGGTCTTACATACGCCGAGGCGCCCGAGTCGGTACCGTACCAACGCGCCGTGCGTGTCGCCGCCCGACGACGTGCGAAGATGTCAAGCAGTTGCATTCCGCGTCCAATTTTGATGGCATTGCTAAGCTTGCGAAGGCTGTGGCGGAGGAACTACGCCTCCGGCTTCGCATCTGTTTCAGGGACTCCCTCACTCAACAACCCAGAAGGGGACGTTTGTTATGAAGAGCGCGACCGTAATGAAAGTGGCTGCGGTGGCAGTCGTGATCGGCTTGGCCGGTTGCACCGACTTGAAGCCGGTGCAGGCCGACATCGCGGACCTGAAGTCGCAGGTGAGCAAGCTGCAGGCTGACCAGCAGGCGACCAAGGCTTCGGCTGATCAGGCAGCGAGCGCCGCACAGTCCGCCAGCCAGGCGGCGAGCGGTGCGCAGAGCACTGCCAATCAGGCTCTGGCCGCTGCCCAAGCCGCCCAGTCGGCGGTGGACGCGACCAACGAGAAGCTCGACCGCATGTTCAAGCGGTCGGTCTCGAAGTAAGAGCAGTTCAGCTCTTAAGCGCTGCAGGGCGCCGCGTCACGCAATCGACCGGCGCGGCGCTCTGCGATCTTTGCGGGGCCGGCGTAACCGCCGCGCGCGCGAGGCCCCGGTGCGGCCGCTCGCTCAGTAGCGGACCAGCGCCGCCCCCCACGTCATCCCGCCACCGAAGGCCTCGAGCAGTAGCAAATCGCCCCGCTTGATCCGACCGTCGCGCACGCCGACGTCGAGAGCGAGAGGAACGGACGCGGTCGAGGTGTTGCCGTGGTCCTGTACCGTGACGATGACGCGCTCCATCGGCAGATCGAGCTTGCGGGCAGTCGCCTGGATGATCCGGATGTTCGCCTGATGAGGCACCAGCCAGTCGATCGCCGAGCGTTCGAGCCGGTTCGTCGCGAGCGCCTCATCCACCACTCGACCCAGGCTCGTCACGGCGATCTTGAAAACCTCTTTTCCCATCATTCGGATCGTGCGGCGCTCCCCGGAGCCGGCTTGCGCGGCCGCATCGCGTGACACGCCACCCGGGCAGTAGAGCAATTCCTTGTACTGACCATCCGCGTGCAGATGCGTCGATAGAATGCCGGGCTCCTTGGCGGGTCGCAGCACGACCGCACCCGCGCCGTCGGCGAACAGCACGGCGGTCGAGCGATCCGTCCAGTCCGTGATGCGAGACATCGTCTCTGATCCGACGACGAGGGCGCACTGCGACTCACCTGCGCGTACGAACTTGTCGGCGATGGCGAGCGCATAGATGAACCCGCTGCACGCCGTCTGAACATCGAATGCCGCGCCACCCGGCCGGCAACCGAGCCGCTGCTGAAGCAGAGACCCGCAATTCGGAAAGATGTAATCAGGCGTCGTCGTCCCGAATGCGATGAAGTCCACGTCCTCGGGCTGCACGCCCGCGGCCTCTATCGCGCGGCGCGCCGCCGGCTCGGCCAGGTCGACGGTCGTCTCGTTATCCGCCGCGATGCGGCGTCGCTCGATGCCCGTGCGCTCCCGGACCCACTTATCGGTGGTATCCATCATGCGCTCGAGGTCCTGGTTCGTGAGGACGCGCTCGGGCAGATGCGAGCCGGTGCCCGCGATTTGCGAATACATCAACCCCCCTCGGTCGGCGCGAACGCGCGTGCGATACGATGGGTTAGTCCGCCCGCCGCGGCGTGCGCCGCGAGCTCGATTGCGCGAGCGAAGGCCGTGGCGTCGGCACTGCCGTGGCTTTTTACCACGATGCCCTTGAGGCCGACCATGCATGCGCCGTTGTAGCGCCGCGGATCGAGACTTTCGCCGAGGCGCTTGAGCGCGGGCCGCGCAATCCGCGCACCAAGGACCCCTCGCCACGATGCTCTCAGTTCCTGCCGGGTGCGGGACGCAATGAGCCGCGCGAGTCCTTCCATCGTCTTCAGCGCCACGTTGCCCGTGAAGCCGTCGGTCACGACCACGTCCACCTCCCCGCCGAAGATCGCATCGCCCTCCACGAATCCAACGTAACGGATGCCGCTCTCGGCGAGCAGCGCGTGCGCGGCCTGCACCACCTCGTGGCCCTTCGTGTCTTCCTCGCCGATGTTGAGCAGCCCGACGCGCGGCGCGGCGATGCCGTGCAGATCGCGAGCGACGATCGAGCCCATATGCGCGAACTGCAGCAGCTGCACCGCCGTCGCCCGAGTGTTCGCGCCGAGATCGAGCATGTGCGTGTGTCCCTTCGAGGAGGGAATCGCCGACATGATGGCGGCACGCTCGACGTGCGCGACGGTTTTCAGCACGAAATGCGAGATCGCAGTCAGAGCGCCCGTGTTGCCTGCGCTCACGCAGGCAGCTGCGCGCCCTTCCTTGACCAGATTGACCGCAATGCGCATGGAGGAGTCGCGGCCGCGGCGCACGGCGGCGCGCGGCGCCTCGTCCATGGCGATGACCTGCGGCGCAGATGCGAGATCGATGCGGCCCTTGAGCGCTACGGGCAGCTCCTCGAGACTCGGCGTGATCGCCTCCGGGCGGCCGACGAGCAACGCGTCGAGCTCGCGGCGATCGCGCAGGACTTGCAGCGCGCCGGCGATGCGTTCCTGCGGCCCGCGATCACCGCTCATCACGTCGATGGCGATGGTCGGCATGCGAACCTCGGGCGGCTGGCGAGGGACGGCGCGGTGCCTCGCGCGCCGCCTTGCGGCTACTCCTGCTCCTCGGCTTCTGCGGGCTTCTCGATGACGCGACGGCCTCGATAGAACCCGTCCGGCGTGATGCGATGTCGCAGGTGCGTTTCGCCCGACTGCGGATCGATCGAGAGCGCAGGCTTCGCGAGCCCATCGTGGGAGCGGTGCATGCCGCGGCGCGAGGGCGTCTTGCGGCTCTTTTGAACGGCCATGAAGGCTGACTCCTGACAATTTACTCTGCTCGTTTGAACAGCTCGTTCAGCCGCTCAAACGGACGATGCTTCTCATCCTGCTCATCGAGCGAACCCGCGGTCCCGGAGCTGCGGTCCGGCGATCCCGCCACGCCGCCGCTCTGCCCGTCCGCACTGCGTTCGGGTCCACACTCCGCGTCGTGCCGCGGCACGATCGGGAGGGCGAGCAACAGCTCCTCCTCCACCAGGTCGCGCAGCGCGATGCGATGCCCCGGCGCGTGGATCGTCTCGAGCTCCTCGGGAGCGCGATCCGCCTCGCCGTCATCGGCGACGAGCGCGACGCGCCCTTCGCTCTGCACCGGCAGCTCGAACGGCTCGAGACAGCGCTGGCACGTGAGCGCGGCCCGGCAGGCGACCGCGACCGCGGCGACCGGCACTCCCCGCTCGCGCTCGAACCTCACGTGACCGGCAACACTGCCCTCCGCGCGAGCGAGATGCGCACGAAGGCGCGGCAACTCGGCGAGAGGAATCTCGAAATCGAGTCGGACTCGCCCATCGGCGAGCAGGTCGACGTCACGCAGCTTCGACCAGTCCTCCGACATGGGGCGCGTATGATAGGGACCACCCCCCTCATAGTCAAAGCGAACGTCCGCCAAGCCTTTGTTTCTTTGAGCCGAATCGCAATGCTCCACGCGATGCAGCCATGGCCCCCGTGATTCTCGCATCGACCTCTCCGTACCGCCGGATGCTCCTCGAGAGGCTCGGAGTGCCATTCTCCACCGAAAGTCCGGGCGTCGATGAGGCTGAGATCTCGGGCGAAGCCCCGCCGGAACGGGCGCGCCGGCTCGCCGCAGCCAAGGCGCACGCCGTCGCGCTCCGCCATCCCGAGGCGGTCGTCATCGGCAGCGACCAAGTCGCCGCGGCGGGCGAGCTCATCCTCGAGAAGCCCGCCACCCTCGCGCGTGCGCGGGGGCAGCTCGCAGCGCTGAGCGGAGCCGAGGCGCGGTTCTATACGGCTTGCGCGATCTTGGCACCCGCCGGCTCGGGAGCGGCACATCTCGATGAGACGCGCGTTGTGTTCCGCAAGCTGTCCGCCGAGGAAATCGAGCGCTACGTAGCCCGGGAGCGGCCGCTCGATTGCGCTGGCGGGTTCAAGGCGGAGAGCCTCGGAGTAGCCCTTTTCGAGCGGATCGAGAGCTCGGACCCGACCGCTCTGATCGGCCTGCCGCTCATCTTTGTAGCGGCGGCGCTTCGCCGGTTCGGCCACGCCGTGCCCTGACATCGCCTTCGAGTCGCTCGATAACTGCGCGCAGCTCCTTCGGCAGCGGCGCACTCGCACTGAAGACGCCGCCACCGCCCGGCCATTCGAAGCTCACCCGGTGTGCATGCAGAAACATGCGCTCGAGTCCAAGCTTCCGCATCTCCAGATTGAACGCCGGGTCCCCATACTTCTCGTCTCCGGCCACAGGATGGCCCGCGTGGGCCGCATGAACCCGGATCTGATGCGTGCGTCCCGTATGCAGGGCCACTTCGACGAGTGTCGCGCGGGGCGAACCGGCATTGCGCGAGCCGAAGAACTGCACCGGCCGAAACTCGCTCACGGCGGCCTTGCCGCTCGGATGGACCTTGACGGTGCGCTCCCCGCTCACCCGAATATCGGTACGCAGCGGTGCCTCGATGCGATGGCGGCCCAGATTCCAGTGGCCTTTCACGAGCGCGAGATAGCCCTTCTCGAGGTGGCCTTCCCGGAGCAACGCGTGCAGCGTGCGAAGACTGCTGCGCCGGCGGGCAACGAGCAGGCAGCCGCTCGTATCGCGATCGAGGCGATGCGCAAGCTCGAGCTCCTCCTTCGGACGGAGCGCTCGCAATGCCTCGATGATTCCGAAGGAAAGTCCGCTTCCGCCGTGCACCGCGAGTCCGGCGGGCTTGTCCAGGACGATCAGCCGCTCGTCTTCGTGCGAGATCGCCTGTTCGACCCGCTTGAGGAGCGGCAGCGGCACACGCTTGATTCCACCCGGCTCAGCCTCGAGCTTGACCGGGGGCACCCGGATACGGTCGCTCGACTCGAGGCGCTGCTCGGGCCGCGCCCGCCGGCCGTTGACGCGCACCTCACCGCGGCGCACGAGCCGGTAGATGCGGCTGCGCGGGACGCTCGCGAGCAGTCGCGCGAGAAAATTGTCGAGCCGCTCTCCAGCGTGGTCCTCGCCCACCTCGACGTGCCGCACGGGCGCCACGGTGTGTCCCTCCTCCTGCATCATCGCATCGACCTCACCGTAAGATATTGTTTCTACAGGACACAAAGGGCTATAATCGCGGTGCCGTCCGTGTGCGGACGGCTTGACGGCAGCGGCCTCCTGGCCGCAGCCGATCGTCACGGGCCTCCACGCAGAGGCTCATCAGTTGGTCCTCGATATCGAGGCCATCGCGTTTGGGCCGACAAGGCAGCTGCGCCGCGATTTTCTCGGAGAGAGCGCTGGCGCGCCGTCGGTTGAGCAACGGAAGGTTTCGGCGCGCCGCCGACTCGTTGGCGGTTCATATCAAGCACACCATGACTCGGGCGCCCCTGTTCCTTTTTACCTTGCCGCGCCGCGGGCCGGAAACCGGCTTGCGGCCTCCCGCCGCCTCGTCGGCCCCCCAGCACCTAGTAGGGCCGCATGAAAAGAATGCTCGTCAACGCCATCCAGCAGGAAGAATTGCGGGTTGCACTGGTTGATGGCCAGAAACTTTACGATCTCAGCATAGAGCTTCCCTCGCGAGAGCAGAAGAAGGCAAACATCTACAAGGGACGGATTTCCCGGGTCGAGCCCTCGCTCGAGGCCTGTTTCGTCGAGTACGGTGCTCAGCGACACGGATTCCTGCCGCTCAAGGAAGTTTCAAAAGACTTCTTCAGGACGGCGCCCCACGGGCGCATGAACATCCGCGAGCTCCTCAGCGAAGGCCAGGAGCTGATGGTTCAAGTCGAGAAGGAGGAGCGTGGCAACAAAGGCGCTGCGCTCACCACCTTCATCAGCCTCGCCGGCCGTTTTCTGGTCCTCATGCCGAACAATCCGCGAGCGGGGGGCGTCTCGCGTCGGATCGAGGGTGAGGACCGCGACCAGATGCGCGAGGTCATGGGCCAGCTCTCGATCCCGGAGGGAATGGGCGCGATTGTCCGCACCGCGGGCGTCGGCCGCTCTGCACAGGAGCTGCAGTGGGACCTCGACAACCTGCGCGGCCAGTGGGACCAGATCCTCGCCGCCGGCAAAGACCGTTCCGCGCCGTTCCTCGTGTACCGCGAGAGCGATGCTGTGACCCGCGCGCTGCGCGATTACCTCTCTGACGATGTCGGGGAGATCCTCGTCGACGACGACGCGGCATTCCAGAAAGCGCAGGAGTACATGCAGCGCTTCATGCCGCCCGACACCCAGCGCCGCCTGAAGCACTACACGGACGACATTCCGCTCTTCACGCGCTTTCAGATCGAGAGCCAGATCGAGTCCGCCTACGCCCACAAAGTCCAGCTGCCCTCGGGCGGGAGTATCGTGATCGACTACACCGAGGCGCTCGTCTCGATCGATATCAACTCCGCACGCGCAACGCGCGGGAGCGACATCGAGACGACCGCGCTCAATACCAATCTCGAAGCGGCGGACGAGGTCGCCCGTCAGCTGCGCATCCGCGACATCGGCGGCCTCATCGTCATCGACTTCATCGACATGGAGTCGCAGAAGAACCAGCGCGACGTGGAGGACCGCCTACGCGAGGCGATGAAGATGGATCGCGCGCGCATCCAGATCGGACGCCTGTCGCGTTTCGGGCTGCTCGAGATGTCGCGCCAGCGGCTGCGGCCCTCGATCGGCGAGACGAGCCACCTCGTCTGCCCGCGCTGCACCGGGATCGGCAGCATCCGCAGCATCGAGTCGATGGCGCTCGCGATCCTGCGGCTCATCGGCGAGGAAATACGCAAGGAGCGCACCAATCGCGTCATCGCCCAGGTTCCCGTCGACGTGGCGACGTACCTCATCAACGAGAAGCGCGAGGGGCTGCGCACGCTCGAGGACAAGAGCGAAGCGGAGCTCGTGATCGTTCCGAACTCGGCCATTCAAACGCCCGAGTACTCGATCAGGCGCGTGCGCGACGACGAGACCGAGCTTCCGGAAAACCGGCAGCTGAGCTACCTCATGCCGACCGCCCCGGAACTCGCCGATCCGGCCATTAAGGAGAAAAAGCCGGCCGCGGAGATCGCCGCGGTTGCGGCGACGCTGCCGGCGACTCCAGCGCCGATTCCCGTTTCCCACCCGGTGTCAGTGCCGGAGCCGGCCGCTGCGGTGGTCTTCGACGCACCTCCCGGCGTCTGGCAGCGTTTCAAGCGCTGGTTCGGAGCGAGCGAATCGACCCCGCCCGCCGCGCCTTCGCAAGCGGGCGCCGCAGCGCCCTCCCAGGCTCCGATCTCCGCGGGCGAGCCGAGTCCGGCACGCCGTGACCGCCCAGGCGGAATGGATGCCAGGCGCGGCGCCCAGGGACGATCGCGCCGTCACGGACGGGATCGCACGGAGGGCGGCGCGCGCGGGCACGATCGGGGCGAGCGGGGCGAGCGTGCCGACCGGGGCGATCGTGGCGATCGTGGCGATCGTGGCGATCGTGGCGAGCGCAGGGAACGCTACGGACGAGGTGAGCGCTACGGGGGTGAGCGTTCCGAGCGAGACCGACGTCCTGAGGGACGCAGTGAAGTGCCGCAGAGCGCGGCCGATCGCGAGCGGGGCGATAGGTTCCCAGATGTCTCGCCGTCACCCGCCGCCTTGGAATCGGGGCTGGAAGGTCGGCCGGCGGGCGTCCCGGACGTGGAACGCCTCGGTGGGCAGCCTGTGGGCGGCCCTGGGGCAGAGCCGCAGCGGGAGGCGACTTCCGGCGGCGAGAGTGGGCAGCGCGACAGCGAGCGCGGCGAACGGCGCGGCCGTCGCGGACGACGCCGCGGGCGTCGTGGAGGCGGCGGCGGCTCACGCGAGGCCGGAGGACCTGCGAGCAACGGGACCGGGACCACCCCGCACGCCGAGGCGGACGAGCCGCGCGAAGCGATCGATAACGGCGAGAGTCGAGACCGCGCTGCCCCGCCATCTCACCAGTCGTTCACGGAGGCTGCCGCGCCGCCCGCGCCGCCGCCGCCGCCGAGGGAACCGCAGCAAAACCAATCCGAGCAGCCGCACACCATCGCGCACTTCGAGCCGTCGCCGCCGCTCGAAGGCGTGGGAAGTCGTCCGAGCAAGCCCTACGTCGTGTGGTCGTCCGCGCCTGCGGAGCCCTCCCACGATCCCGGGCGCGAGGAAGGAGGCGGCTGAGGCGGCGCATTACGGGCACGCTCTTGCAGGTGCTGCAAGAGTCCTCGTGAAGCCGCCTCGATGAGGTCCAGGACCTCCTCGAAGCCGTTCGGCCCACCGTAGTACGGGTCGGGTACTTCGAGCACGCCGGCATCCGCGGCGAACTCGAGAAACAGGCGCACGCGCTCATGTGCCGCGCGCGGTGCGAGGCGCCGCAGCGCCGACCAGTTGCTGCGATCCATGGCGAGAATCAGGTCGAATCGCTCGAAGTCGCGACGCTCGATCGTGCGGGCGCGGAGCCCTGCCATCTCGTATCCACGACGACGCGCGGCGGCCTGCGCGCGTGCATCGGGCGCGCTGCCGATGTGGTATTCCGCCGTACCGGCCGACTCCACGAGCACGTGAATCCCGGGCGCTTCGCGCGCGGCGATTGTGCGGAACACGGCCTCCGCGGTGGGGGAGCGGCAGATGTTGCCGAGACAGACAAACAGAATGCAAAAACGCCTGTTTGCCAAGCCCTCGGCGATTTCAGTGCTTCCAGGTGCCATCGGTTTGCCTTCACCAGCCACGTCTGCCCGTGTAGGTAGCATCACGGACCCTGTCACGCAACGGATCGACGGTTCACCGCGGAGCGACAGCTGAGGCTCGTCCTAGACGCCTCGGGTAGTGGCCCGATAATTGCGCAAGAGCACTTTGCGTCGCGAACCGCCCCCGAATCAATAGGTCGTGACTCGGCGAGGAGTGCGAACCGTGGATGCACTCGAATCGAATACCGTCCGGCAAACACTCGCCCAACCCGACGTGCACAGGCACTGGATCGATCAGTACTACGCGCGTGAAAGTCCCCTCTTTGAGGCGATGTTCGACCGCATCCTGGCCCGATTGGCTCCGAGGCCCCAGGCGATCTTCCTCGATGTCGGCTGCGGCGACGGCACCCACACGATACGGCT
>DASXNC010000084.1:0-11264 GCA_036495325.1 Steroidobacteraceae bacterium | reverse complement strand
GCCCGATGAAGGCCGCGCGTCCCCCGTATTGCAGGAATTCGGTGAGGATGTCGGGCGTGTTCGGCCAGAGGCTCGCGCGGAAGAAGTCGGCGACTGGCGGGCGGGTGATCTCGGTGAAGTACCGGACTATTTCCGCGCGCGTGTTCCGCCACGCGAAATAAGTGTAGGACTGTGTGAAGCCCGCTTTCGCGAGGCGGTACATGACCTTCGGCCGCGTGAACGCCTCGGCGAGGAAGATCGCCTCGGGGGTGCGGCGCTTGACGCGCTCGATCAGCCATTCCCAGAACGCGAAGGGTTTGGTGTGTGGATTGTCGACCCGAAAGATCCGCACGCCTTCACCCACCCAGAACTCGACGACGCGAGCGAGCTCCTCCCACAACTCCTGCCACGCGGGCGTCTCGAAGTAAAACGGATAGATGTCCTGGTACTTCTTCGGCGGATTCTCCGCGTACTGAATCGTGCCGTCCGGGCGCTTGAGGAACCACTCCGGATGCTCGCGCACGTAGGGATGATCGGGACTGCATTGAAAGGCGATATCGAGCGCGAGCTCGATGCCGAGCTCGGCGGCTCGCGCCATGAGCCGGCGGAAATCCTCGAGCGTGCCGAGCTCGGGGTGGATGCCTACGTGGCCGCCGGCCTCGCTCCCGATCGCCCAGGGGCTGCCGGGATCATCGGAGGAGGTCGAGGGCAGGTTGTTGGGACCCTTGCGCTCGGTCGCACCGATCGGATGGATCGGCGGCAGATACAGCACGTCGAAGCCGAGCGCAGCGACGTACGGCAGGCGCGCCTCGCAGTCGCGCAGCTTGCCGTGGCTCATCGTGTGCGCGGCGGCGGTGGCGCCCGCGACCGTCGAGCGCGGAAACAACTCGTACCAGCTCGAGAACCGCGCGCGCTCCCGGTCCGCGACGAGGACGAGGGGCGGCTCGCGCGTGAGCACGAGCTCGGGCGCCGGATGGCGCCACGCGAGGGCGTGCAGCCTCTCATCCGCCGCGCGCGCCACGCGCTCCGCGGCGGGAGTGCCGTCGTGGACGAGCTCATCCGCCCACGCCTTCAGCTCGCGCGCGGGAACGGCCGCGGCCCGAGTGGCGCAGGCGCGAATCAGCTGCGCGCCGCGCTCGAGGTCGACGCTCACGTCCTGGCCGGCGGCGTGCTTCTTGGCGAGATCGCCTCGCCAGGTCTCGAGCGGGTCGACCCAACCCGAGACGGTATAGAGATGCCGTCCGAGCCGAGATACCTCGAACGCCGCCTGCCAGCGGTCGTTGCCGAGCGGAACCATGCGCACGCGGCGCCACTGGGCCTCGTGCTCCTCGCGATGCAGCAGCGTGCAGCTCACCGCGTCGTGCCCATCCGCAAACACGTCCGCCTCGACGGTGAGCCGCTCGCCGACGATGCACTTCGCGGCGAAGCGTCCGTTATCGACGCACGGCGCGATGCCTTCGATCACGACGCGGCGCGCGCCGTCGGCCGGCAGAGCGGGAGGCGCCGGGCTCATCAGTCGCTCTGCAGGTACAGCACACCGAGCGGCGGCAACCGCAGGGTGAGGGAGTGGAAGCGGCCGTGTGAGGGAAGCGGCACCGCCTCGACGGCGCCGAGATTGCCCTGTCCGCTGCCGCCGTACTCGCGCGCGTCGCTATTCAGCCGCTCGTGCCACAGGCCGCCGCGCGGCACGCCGACGCGGTAGTTCTCGCGCAAGATCGGGGTGAAGTTGACGACGACGAGCACCTCGCCTCGGCCGCGCAGCGCGGGAGCCGCTTGCGCCTCGGCCGCGCCGGGCGCGGAGATTCCGTGCGTCCGGGGCTTGCGCAGGAAGGCGATGACGCTCGACTCCGAATCGTTCGCGTCCACCCACTCGAAGCCCTCCGGCGAGAAGTCGAGCTCATAGAGCGCGGGCGCATCGCGATAGAAGCGGTTGAGATCGCGCACCCATTTCTGCACGCCCGCATGCAGCGGGTACTTGAGCACGTGCCACTCGAGGCTTTCCTCGTGCTGCCACTCGCGGGACTGCCCGAACTCCTGGCCCATGAACAGGAGCTTCTTGCCGGGATGCGCCCACATGTAGCCGTAGAGCAGCCGCAGATTCGCGAACTTCTGCCATTCGTCCCCGTGCATCTTGCCGAGAAGCGAGCCCTTCCCGTGCGTCACCTCATCATGCGAGAGCGGCAGGAGGAAATTCTCCGTGTACGCGTACCAGATGGAGAACGTGAGCAAGTTGTGGTGGTACTTGCGGAACACCGGATCGATCCCGAGGTACTGGAGGGTGTCGTGCATCCACCCCATGTTCCATTTGAGACCGAAGCCGAGCCCGCCGAGATAAGTGGGCCGCGAGACCATCGGCCATGCCGTCGACTCCTCCGCGATCGTCTGCGTAGCGGCATGGTCGCGGTAGACGGCGGTGTTCACTTGCTTCAGGAACTCCACCGCATCGAGATTCTCGTGGCCGCCGTAGCGGTTCGGGATCCACTCGCCCGCGCGACGGCCGTAGTCGAGGTAGAGCATCGAGGCGACGGCATCGACGCGCAGCGCGTCCGCTCGATACACGTCGAGCCAGAAGAGCGCGTTCGAGCCGAGCAAGTCGCGCACCTCCGGCCGGCCATAATTGAAGATCGAGCTGTTCCATTCCGGGTGATAGCCCTGCCGAGGATCGGCATGTTCGTACAGATGCGTCCCGTCGAAGAAGGCAAGGCCGTGCTCGTCACTCGGGAAATGCGAGGGCACCCAGTCGAGAATGACGCCGATTCCGCGCTGGTGCAGATGCTCGATGAGGTACATGAAGTCCTGCGGCGTGCCGTAGCGCGAGGTCGGCGTGAAATAGCCCGTTACCTGATAGCCCCAGGAGCCGTAGAAAGGGTGTTCCATCACCGGCATGAGCTCGACATGCGTGAAACCCATGTCGATCACGTAGTCCGCGAGCTGGCCCGCCATCTCGCGATAGGTCAGCGGACGGTTGCCCTCCTCGGGCACGCGCCGCCAGGAGCCGAGATGGACCTCGTAGACCGACCAGGGCGCATCGAGCGCGTTCACGCGCGCGCGATCGCGCTGCCAGTCGAGATCACTCCATGTGTAGCCGAGGTCCCATACGATCGAGGCGGTACGCGGCGGGGTCTCCGTGTGGAACGCGAACGGATCGCTCTTCTCCACGCGATAGCCGCCGAAGCGCGAGCGGATATGATATTTGTAGAGCGTGCCCCTGCCGACATCGGGCACGAAGCCTTCCCAGATGCCCGACTCATCCCAGCGGGGGGAGAGGCGATTGCGCCCCGGGTCCCAGCCGTTGAAGTCGCCTACCACGCTCACCGCTTCGGCGTTCGGCGCCCATACGGCAAAGCGCGTGCCGTTACGGCCATCGAGCGCGTCCGCGTGCGCGCCAAGCTTCTCGTGGGCGCGGTAAAGTGTGCCCTCCTTGAACAGATAGATGTCGTTGGGCGTGAGCTCGGACATGAGGATGACTCGGGGAACGCAGCAGGCGGCGATGGGTTCCCAATCATGCAATAGTCGCGCCAGCACCGCACGCCGCGCGACGGCGGGCGCTCGGCCGATCGTGATCGGCCATCGCGGAGCGAGCGGCGAAGCTCCGGAGCACACCCTTGCCTCGTATCGCATTGCGATCGAGCAGGGCGCCGATTACATCGAGCCGGACCTCGTGAGCACCCGGGATGGCGTGCTGATCGCCCGCCATGAGAATGAGATCGGCGGCACGACGGATGTGGCACGGCATCGCGAGTTCGCCGCACGACGCACGCGCAAGCTCATCGACGGCGCGCCGGTCGAGGGCTGGTTCACGGAGGACTTCACGCTCGCCGAGATCAAGCGGCTGAAGGCACGCGAGCGCATTCCCGCTCTGCGGCCCGCGAACGCCCGCCTGGATGGCGAGCTCGAGGTGCCGACACTCGAGGAGGTCCTGACGCTCGTCCGGGCGTGCGAGGCGGAGCGCGCCGCGGCCTTGCAAGGGGGCGCGTCGGTCCCGCGACGGATCGGCCTGTATCCCGAGACGAAGCATCCGAGCTACTTTGCAGCAGCGGGCATTCCGCTCGAGCGGCCGCTGCTCGAGACGCTCCAGCGCTTCGGCTATCAAGGTGCCGATGCACCGGTCTTCATTCAATCCTTCGAGGTGGGCAATCTTCGCGTGCTGCGCCGCGCAACGGATCTGCGGTTCGTTCAGCTCATCGAGGCCCGCGGCAGCCCGTTCGATCTCGCCGCGCGCGGCGACGCGCGCAGCTATGCGGCGCTCGTAACTGCCGAGGGGCTTGCCGAGATCGCCGAATACGCGGATGCGGTCGGCGTCGAGAAATCGCTCATTCTGCCGGTCGGAGCGGACGGTGCGCTCGGGGCGCCGACGCGGCTCGTCGAAGATGCGCACGCGTCGG
Source organism: Steroidobacteraceae bacterium (assembly GCA_036495325.1). Taxonomy (GTDB): domain Bacteria; phylum Pseudomonadota; class Gammaproteobacteria; order Steroidobacterales; family Steroidobacteraceae; genus JASHUC01. The sequence goes on along the minus strand of DASXNC010000084.1, from coordinate 6,900 downwards.
GACTCGAAGTGCACGCGTGGACCTTCCGGGCCGAGAACGCGTTCCTGCCGCCCGCACTGCGCTCGAGCGGCGATCCGGCTGCGCACGGCGAGCTCGGGGCCGAGATTGCGGCATACCTCGCGGCCGGCATCGACGGTTTTTTCATCGACCAGCCGGCGCTCGGCGTCCGAGCACGAGATCAGTTCATAGCTTCAGGCAGGTGAAGTGGGCCGCCGGATCGAGCGCGCGCTCAGCGCGGCAGCGCGCGGCGCGGGGTGATGAACTTGAGCGAGTTCTGCTCAGGCTCCTCCGCCGCTGCGGCGGCCCTCGCGGTCGCAAGCAGCGAACGGGCCCGTTCCCCGGCCGCCGCAACCTCGGTGGGAACCGCCTGGGTATCGACGGCGTGCGCGAGTAGGAAGCCCTGCACGGTCACGGGCCCGCAGCGCTCGAGCCGCTCGAGCTGGCCCGGCTTCTCGACACCCTCGGCGACCACCTGCAGGCCGAGCCCGTGACAGAGCGCGATCACGGAGCGGGCGATGGCGAACGAGCGGGGACTTGTGTCGATTGCCTCGATCAGCGTGCGATCGAGCTTCACGCGCGTGATCGGCAGCTGCTCGAGCGAGGTGAGGGAGGAATAGCCCGTGCCGAAATCATCGAGCGCGATTGCGACGCCGAGCTCGCGTAGCCGATGCAGCGCGCTCAAGGTTGCCGGCCCGGTCTGCATGACCGTCTCCGTGAGCTCGAGCTCGAGGCTGCTCGCCGGGATCCCCGTGATCCGCAGCGCCTCCGCGACGTGCTCGACGAAGCCGCTCTCGAAGAACTGCGGCGCCGATACGTTGATCGCGACCGAGGCGTGGTGCCAGCCCATGCCGCGCCACGCTGTGACGGCCGAGGTGGCCGAGCGCAGCACCCAGCCGGTGAGCTCGCGCATGAGGCCGGTCTTCTCGGCGACGTGAACGAACTCGCCGGCCGCGGCGATGCGCCCATCCGGCTTGCGCCATCTGAGGAGCGCCTCGACGCAGTTCGTTTCGAACGTGTGCAGCGCGACTTGCGGCTGATACATGAGCAGCAGCTCGCCAGCCTCGACCGCCCGGCGCAGCGCCTGCTCGAGACGAAACGAGCTCGCCGCGGCATCGGACAGGTCGGGGCTGAACACCGCGAAGCGGTTGCGCCCGAGATCCTTCGCGCGGAATAGCGCAACGTCGGCGGCACGCAGCAGTGCATCCGCATTGGAGGCGTGATCCGGATACAGGCTCGCGCCGATGCTCGCGCTCGTCGAGAGGATGCGCCCGTCCACGGCGAGCGGCTGCTGCAGAGCATCGAGCAGCTTGGCAGCGCGATCGGCCACGGTTTCGGCCGAGTCCGTGTTCTCGAGCAGAACGGTGAACTCATCGCCGCCCAAGCGGGCAATGAAGGCGCGAGATCCCGCCGCGGCTTGCAGCCGCTCCCCGATCGCCTGCAGCACTCGATCGCCGAACGTGTGCCCCAGCGTATCGTTGATCGATTTGAAATTGTCGAGATCGACGAAGAGGAGTGCGAAGCGCTGAGCGGAGATGCGCGCGCGCGCAATCGCCCCCGTGAGCGTCGTGCCGAGGTGCCGCCGATTCGGCAAGGCCGTGAGCGGATCGTGGTGCGCGAGGTGATCGAGCTCGAGCGTCCGCTCGGCGACGCGACGTTCGAGCTCGGCCTGATTCGTGCGCAGCTCCCGCTCCACGGCGGCAATCTGCCCGGCCATGGCATTGAAAGACGCGGCGAGCTCGTCGATCTGGGCGAGACCGGCGCGCTCGGCGCGCACGTCGCGATCTCCGGCCGCGAGGCGCCGCGTCACCGCTATCAGCCGTCGCACCGGCAGGGTGATCCGCAGCGCGAGCACGCCCCAGACGAGGAACACGACGACCACGATCGCAATGCCGGTCGCCGCGAGCATGTGCTGGGCGGTCGCTGCCGCCGCCGCGGTGCGCTCGGCGCCTGCGGCGAGCGCAAGGCGGGCGGGGGCCTGCAGGTGAGCCTGCGCGGACGCAAGGAGCGCCGTGCCGTCTTCGAGGAAGGCCCGCCTCTCGGTCGCAGTCGAGGCATCGAAGCGCTCGATCCGGGCTCGAAGGCGCGCTACCTCGTGAATGTCGTCGCGTGTGAGCTCGAGCCATGCGGGACCGGGCGAGCGGGCAAATTCCACCGCGTGCGCCTCGAGGACCGACCTCATGTGCGCTTCGGCGGCCGCCGCGCCCCGGCCCGCATCCGTCTCCGCGCGCAGCTGATTGATCGCCTCATCGAGCTCGGCGAGCGAGCGTCGCGCGAAGACCTGGTTACCGCCGAGCGGTAGTCCTTCGCCACCGGCCGAGGCGATGCGCCGTCGGATGCCATCGAGCAGCTCGCGCCGTCGGGCCTGCCAGTCGCGACGGTCTCCCGCGCGCTCCACGAGCGAGCGTCCGTCGGCGAGGTGGTGCGCGATGCGGTCCGAGAATCCTGCGGGCGTCCTCGCCGCGACGGCGCCCGGCAGCAAGGAATACTCATCGAGCGCGGCGTTGAGATCTCTCTCGGCGGCGGAGAGCGTCGAGGTCCCGATCCCCGGTCCGGAGTCGAGCAGCTCGCTTATGGTGCGGTCATACGATGCGAGCTTCTCGACGATCGCACCGGCCCCGGTCGCGAGCGGCTCATCGTGCCTTTGCATGGCATGCACCGCCTCGACGGCGGCACGCGTGGTGTGGCTCGCAAGAACCTGCCCGACGACGACGACGACGCCGACCGCGGCGAGGCCGACGCCGAGATAGCCGCCCACGCCGAGGCGCGGGCGCCCGAGGCTCACCGGAAATCTCAGGCCACGTCGCACGAGCTCTGCGGCGCGTGGCAAAAGCGATTTCCCACGATGCGACATAAGCAAAAGACGCGTCCGTTCTTGCGAACGGGAATGATGCGCTGCCCTAATCTTGGCCGTCTTGGTACGGTGTCCCAGAAGCAGCCGTGGTCAGCTGGGAAGCAGCCGTGGTCAGCTGGGAAGCAGCCGTGGTTAGCTGGGCGCGGCGTGCTGTGCGCCTCGCCGTCGGTGAGCCCGCGCGGGAAGGAGTTGTTTTATACTGCCGTTGTGACAGAAGTTGTGGACACCTTCGACTCCGCCTTTGCGAAGGCCGTCGATCTCGGGAATCGGCTCGCCGATCGCGACAAGGACGCCGATCTCTGGGACATCGCGGACGGGTTGCTCGCCGGAGCGCTGCAGTACTGGCTGTATTCCCGCCAGCCGTGCGGAGACCCGCGCTGCCAGGATTGCATGCCGATCAGCACTGCCGAGGGGCGCATGGCCGAGCTGAAGCGGCTCGTCGAGCAGCTCGCCTCGGAGAGCGAGTACTTTCATACGCCGACCGACGCCAACGCCGGGCGCGCTTGAGCATCGAGACTTCTCAAGACGAACCGATCTCCGCGGAAGTCGTCGTCATCGGAGCGGGCCCGTGCGGGCTGTTCCAGGTGTTCGAGCTGGGACTGCTCGGCATCGGCTGCCACGTGGTCGATTCTCTCGCGCACCCGGGCGGCCAGTGCACGGAGCTCTATCCGGATAAGCCGATCTACGACATTCCGGCGCTGCCGGTCTGTGGCGGGCAGGAGCTGATCGACCGGCTCCTCCAGCAGATCAAACCCTTCAACGCTCCGCTCCATCTCGCTCAGGAGGTTACGGAGCTTGCGCGGCAGGAAGACGGACGCTTCCGCCTGCGCACGAGCGCCGGTAAGGCATTCAGCGCCGGCGCGGTGGTGATCGCCGGCGGGGTCGGATCATTCCAGCCGCGACGCATCGGACTCGAGGGATGTGAGCCTTTCGAGGGCTCCGCGATCCACTATCGCGTGCGCAACGCGACCGCGTTGCACGGCAAGCGGCTCGTGATCTTCGGCGGCGGAGACTCCGCGCTCGACTGGGCGCTCGCGCTCGCTCCGCACGCGGCAAGCCTGACGCTCGTGCACCGTCGCCCGGAATTCCGCGCCGCGCCGGCCTCCGTCGCGAAGATGCGCGAACTCGTCGCGGCCGGCCGCATGCGCCATATCGAGGGTCTCGCCCAGTCGCTGATCGTCGAGGACGGCAGCCTCGCCGGCGTGCAGGTGAAGGGCAGCGACGGTGCCATGCACGCCCTCAGGGCAGACCAGCTGCTCACGTTCTTCGGACTGCATCCGAAGCTCGGGCCGGTCGCCGAGTGGGGGCTCGAGCTCGAGCGCAAGGCGCTGAAGGTGGATACGGAACGCTACGAAACCAGCGTCCCCGGCATCTTCGCGGTCGGCGACATCAATACCTATCCGGGAAAGAAGAAGCTGATTCTCTCCGGCTTTCACGAGGCAGCGCTCGCGGCGTTCGCGATCCAGCACCACCTCTATCCGCAGAAGAAGCAATTCCTGCAGTACACGACGACGAGCCCGATCATGCACAGGCGGCTCGGCGTGCCCGACACTTGAGCAGGGCGATCCGGGCGCACGTGCCGGCACGACTTGTTTGGTGCAGAATCGAGCCGCCGTGGACCCCCGCATCGCCGATCTGATCCGACTCCTCGATCTCGAGCCGCTCGAGCTCAATCTCTTTCGCGGCGAGAGCCGCGACATCGGCAGCCCTCAGGTATTCGGTGGCCAAGTACTCGGCCAGGCGCTCATGGCCGCCTCGCGCACCGTCGAGGGGCGCATCGTGCACTCGCTGCACGCCTATTTCCTGCGCCGCGGCGACTTCGATGCGCCGATCGTGTACGAAGTGGACCGCAGCCGCGACGGAGCGAGCTTCTCGAACCGGCGCGTCGTGGCGGTCCAGCACGGCGAGCAGATTTTCAACATGACCGCGTCCTTCCAGGTGGTCGAGCCCGGTCTCGAGCATCAGATCCCGATGCCCGCGGTGCCGCCGCCGGAGTCGCTCCCGGACAGCTCCCGCGTTTCGCCGGAGCTCCTTGCCAGGCTTCCCGAGCGCGTGCGGCGCCTGCTCGAGACGCCGCGGCCGTTCGAGTTCCGCAGCGTCCAACCGGTCGAAGCCTTCGGGCTCGCGGGCCGGCGGACGAGCGGTACGCGCCCGAGCGGCGTGCCGACGGACCGGCAGATCTGGTTTCGCGCCGTGAGCGAGGTGGACGCCGACGAGACGCTGCAGCGCTGCCTGCTCGCCTACGTCTCGGATTTCTATCTCCTCGAGACCGCGACGCTTCCGCACGGCATCTCCTCGCTCTCGGGCAAGGCGATGGTCGCGAGCATCGATCACGCAATGTGGTTCCATCGCCCGCTGCGCGTCGATGATTGGCTGCTCTACGCGGTCGAGAGTCCGAGCGCCTCCGGCGCGCGCGGCTTCGCGCGCGCGAGCGTGTTCGCGCGCGACGGGCGGCTCGTGGCGAGCACGGCCCAGGAAGGCCTCGTCAGAGTGGTCGAGCGATGAGGCGGCGGGGCATGCCTAGTGCCCGTCCTCCCGCGCCATCGCGTCGATCTCCCGGAGTAGCACTGAGTTGAAGCGCTTCGGGTCCTGCAGCATGAGGAAGTGTCCGTCTCCCTTCAGCGTGATCGCGCGGAACGACGGTACGAACTTGCGGATTCGTGCCTCGCTCGCGGCGTGTCCGAGGTCCGAATCGATCGCGACGATCGGCGCGTGCATCGCGGGCAGCAGCGTGCGGTAGTCCATCGAGTTCAGACTGACCAGCGAGGCGATCGCGATCGGCGCGGGGGCGCGCGCCATGTCGTCCTCAACCTCCCGCTCGAAGGCGGGATTCGCGCCGGGCTCGAACAGCGTCGGCACGAGGCGGTGCATCGCACCGATGAAGTCGGTGCGGAAAGGCGCCACGGCGCGCTCCACGTCGCGCGGCGCCGGCGGCGGCAGTCCGAGGCTCCTGAACGTATCGATGCCGATGATGCCGATCACGCGCGCACCGAGGAGCGGCGCGGCTTCGAGCGCGACGGGTCCACCCATCGCATGCCCCACGAGAATGACGCGCGAATTGGGAAGCCGGCGCACGACGGCCGCGACATCCTCGCCGTATCGAGCCATCGACCAGTCGGTCCGATTCCGGCCCGAGCCGCCATGCCCCGCCAGATCGAGCGTCACCGTCGTGTACTTCGCCTCGAGGGGCGCGAGCTGCTCACGCCAGTAGCTCGAGTCGCACGACCAGCCGTGAATGAGAACGACGGCGGTACTGCCGGCTCCGTAGACGTGATACTCGATGTGGACGCCGTCAGTGGAATCGGCGATGAGCGGCGCGCTCGTCTCGCCCTGCGGCGCACGCGTGGCATTCGCCGCGGAGCCGGGCCGCGGCACAGTGGCAGCGGTCGCCGGCGAGGCGCTGGTGCGGCTCGCGAGTTGCGGTCCGGCGGATGCACCGTTACCCGCGGCGTGCGAGGGAGCGCGCCCGCACGCAGCCGCGATCAAACATGCGAGCGCCGCGGCGCTCATGCGAAGTTTCACCACGCTGAACCTCCCGGGGGCTCCTATGGAACCGGCTGCCGTGCCGCCTCGCGCGGCGGAGGCGGCTCGCCGCGCGATTCGGCGCGCAGCACTTTGCCGGGATTGAGAATGCCGTTCGGATCGAAAGCGCGCTTGACGGCGCGCATGAGCTCGAGCTCCGCCGGCTGAGCATAGCGCTCGAGCTCGGCGATCTTCAGGCGCCCGATGCCGTGTTCGGCGCTGATGCTGCCGCCGAGACTTGCGGCGAGATCGTGGATCGCGCGCATGACGGAGGCGCCGCGTGCGAGGAAGCCCGCCGCATCCGAGCCCGGCGCCTGATTGAGATTGAAATGCAGGTTTCCGTCCCCGACGTGACCATACGCGACCAGCCGGCCGTCAGGCACGTGCTCGAGCACCCACTGCGAGCCGCGCTCGACGAGCTCGGGCAGGCGCGCGATCGGCACCGAGATGTCGTGCTTGAGGCTCGCGCCGTCGCGCCGCTGCGCCTCCGGAATGCTCTCCCGAAGCTTCCAGAGCGCGGCGCGCTC
>DASXNC010000083.1:0-5140 GCA_036495325.1 Steroidobacteraceae bacterium | reverse complement strand
ATGCGTCCCGTGCCATTCAGAATCTGAACGGCAAGGACCTCGGCGGTCGGCCTCTGCGCGTCAACGAGGCGCAGGAGCGCGGTGCGGGCGGCCGAAGCGGCGGTCCGAAGCGCTGGTGATCGGGCGCTGAACCGGTGACACGTGGCCCGGTCCGGGCCCGCCTCAACCGGCGGTCTCGGGCCGGGCAGCTGAAATTGAACCGCGGCGCGCGCCGATTGGCGCGCCGCCTCAGAACGAACCGCTGATCGCGTAGCGCACCGCGAGCTGAGCGAGATTTTCGCTCACGAGCGGCGTCTCCCCGAGCAGGATAGGGCGGTTCGATTGGCTGCTGCGCACGTGTAGCCCCTCGAGGGTGAAACGCCAGCGCGGGCCCGGTGTGTAGATATACGCGGCCGTCACCGCATGGCCGCTCTGGATGCCCCGCTTGACCGGCGGGTACGCGTCGACCTCGAACTCGTCGTAGCGCAGCGAGACGGTGTTCCGGCCCCACTGCCTCGACGCCAGTAGATAGCGCGCCCTGAACGGCCACTCGAGCTCTCCGATCCCTGCCGGCTCGATGGACGTCTCTCCTTCCATCCATTGAGTGATCACCGTCCACCCATCGCTTTCGAACCGGGCTCCGGCGCTATCGAAATGCGTCGCCCACGCATGCTCGGCGAGCGCCGCATCGAAGGAGGCGGGGTTTGCGTTGTTGTCATAGTGCAGCGCGCGGACGGTCACCCGCCCGAGCCAGCGAGCTTCGACGCCGCCATAGGTGCCGACCCGCCCGTCAATCTCCTTGAACTCCTGCAATCCCCTGGCCGCGCCCGGCTGGGGCACGCTCCCGAAAAGCGTCGTCTGCACGTCGTTGAGCGCGAACCCGTGGGTCGCGACCGAGGCTCCGGCAGGATCATTCCACCCGAATGCCGCACCGACGAGCGCCAGATCGAAATCATGGCCGAGCCGCGTGCCAAGCCAATCGATCTGGGCCTCGAGTCCGATCGTTCGCAGCTCCTCCGCGATCCAGCTGTTGATGGCCGATGAGGAGAGCGTATAGGGGGACTCCCAGCCGGCGGCGCGGTTCTCGAGCGAGATGGGCGCGTAGAACGCTCCCGCCTTCAATCGTGCGCGAAATCCCGCGCGGGGATAGGGCCGCAGCTCGAGATACGCTTCGGTGAGGTCGATCGGATTCTTCTGACGACCTCCCCAGGAGGAGGCATCGAGCCGCAACGCGAGAATGCTGCCGATCGGCTGCGACAAGCCTATCCGGAATCGGCCGAGCCGAAGTCCCGATCGGTCCTCGCCGTAGCGCAGCGCGCCGAGTCCGCCGTCGAGGAACGAGAGGCGCCCGTCCGAGGCGACCAGTCGTCCATCGAGCGAGAGCTGCCAATCGGCGGCGAGCGCGGGGCCGCACCAGCCCGCGCAGAGCATCGCCGCGAGCGGTATCAGTACGCGTCCCACGAGGACATGTGCCCGTCGAGCAGCGCCGGCCGCAGCGATTTCTCGAGACGGATTTCAATTGCAGCGGGCCCGGCCGCGCCGACCGAGAGCGTGTGCTCGGAACTGTCGTCGCTCGCGAGGCGCGGATGCCAGATCTCCACGCGATACTGACCGGGCGGGACGCCGCTTGCCGACCACGCACCCGATGCACTCGTCATCCCGTAGAACGTCGCGTCCGTCACCATGATGTAGGCGATCATGAAATCGTGGATGTTGCAGCCGAGGGTGACGAGCCCTGGCTTGTCGAAACGTACGGGCGGGTACGGCTTGCCGTTATAGAGAGGCAGTTGAAAGGAGCGCGCCGGAGAGAACGAGTAAACCTCGTGGCGCGTCCTGTCACTGTTTGGAAACTCGACCGTCGAGCCGACCGGAATCACGAGTAGATCGGGGGTGAACATCAGGTCCAACTGATCCATCACGGCATGCACTGGAGCGCTCGGCTTCGCCGCCGCGTCGAGCGAACGCACCATGACGACCGCTCCCGGGAGCGGCTTACCGTCGTGCCTGAGCACCGTCACCGTCAGAGTTCCTGCAAATGCGCCGGATGCAGGGGCGAGGAGTGCCGCGACGCCGCATGCGAGCGCTGCGAGGAGCGCGGCGCGCGCGCGCGCCGGCCACGGGAGCAAAACCGCGGAATCGGCGGGCGGGACTTTGGACCCTCGCGTGCGCGACATCTCAATCCGACATCGTGTTTGTGGCCGCGGCGGGGCCGTGGCGCCTACGATCGGCGGTCGGATTTCAACAGATCCCATGCGCAGCTTTCGCAACCGGCTTCTCGCGCTGATCATCGGTCTCGCGGTGCTCACGCAAACTGTGACGCTGATCGCAGTGCTTGCCCGCACCCGAGACGACGTGGGCACGCGTGCGCAGGAGCAGCTGCGCTCGGGTGGCTCCGTCGTGGAGCAGCTGATCCGCTTCCGGGCGAGCGAGCTCGGCGGCGCGGTCGCGGTGCTCGCGGCGGATTTCGGGCTGCATGAGGCCGTCGCGAGCGGCGATGGCGAGACGATGCTCTCTGCCGCGCGCAATCACGCGGGCCGGATCGGCGCCGACCTCGTGCTGCTCACGGACGCTCAAGGAAGCGTGCTCGCCTCCTGGCCGAAGGTTCTCTCCCCGCAGGATGCCCAGCTCCTGCGCCGAGTGGTCGCCGGTGAGTCGGCCGCGCCGAGCCGCGCGCATTTCATTCTGCTCGGCAGCAAAGCCTACCAGCTCATACTCGCGCCCATGCGGGCGCCGGTGACGATCGGCTGGGCCGCGATGGGATTTGCGGTTGACGACGAGCTCGCGAGCCGCATACGCGATCTGGTCGGTGTCGACGTGAGCTTTCTCTCAGTCGGCCCCGATGGGACTCGGCGCATCGCCGCGGCGCCACGCCGCAATGAAGCGGTCGGTGAGGAGCCCTTCCTCACCTTCTCCGAGCCGCTCGATGCGGCGAGCGGCTCGTTCGTCCTCAAACTGCAAAAGCCGATGAGCGAAGTGCTCGCGCCGTACCGGCAGGTGCGCGACGCGCTGCTCGCGATCGGCGGCCTCGCGCTGCTGCTCGCGACCTTCGTCGCACTGCTGCTCGGCCGCGGCGCCACGCGTCCGCTCGGCGAGCTCGTGCGCGCCGCGCGGCGCATCCAGGCGGGCGCGTACGACACCGCCGTCGAGGCGAGCGGCGCGGAGGAGTTTCGCAGCCTGGCCGCGACGTTCAATGCGATGCAGCGCGACATCGCAGAACGCGAGGCGCGCATCACCCACGACGCCTACCACGACCCGCTCACCGGCCTGGCGAATCGCGCTTTCGCAGAGCGCTCGCTCGATGCGCTGCTCGCGGAATCCCCGCGCGTGCTCTGCGCACTGATAGTGCTCGATGTGCGCAACGTGCGGGAGATCAATGCCTCGCTCGGCCATCACGTCGGGGACGAGGCCCTGCGCGAAGTCGCGCGCCGGCTGCGCCAGAACATCGGGCCCCGCGATCTCGTGGCTCGTCTCGCCGCGAATCAATTTCTGGTTGTCGCCCGCGACTGCTCGCCGGACCGCGCCGTGCTGCTCGCCGAGCAGCTCGCCGGAGCCGTGCGCAGCGGCTTTCATCTGCCTGCCGTGAGCCTCGAGCTGCACGTAGGGACCGGAGTGTGCTGCTCGCCCCAGCACGGCAGCGCCACCTCGGAGCTGCTGCGGCGAGCACAGATCGCGCTCGAGGATGCCGAGGAAGCGCGCACGCGTGTCGCGATGTACCGCGAGGGCCGCGACGGAGAGCATCGGCGGCGGCTCGCCCTCGCGGGCGATCTGCGCCGGGCAATCGATGGCGACGAGCTCTCGCTCGTCTATCAGCCGAAGGTCTCGGTCGCGACCCGCAGCGTGAGCAGCTTCGAGGCGCTCGTGCGCTGGACGCATCCGGAGCTCGGCGCGATCTCCCCTGCGGAGTTCGTGCCGATCGCCGAGCGCACCGGCAGCTCCCGGCGCCTGACGAGCTGGGTGCTCGCCGCGGCGATCCGGCAGATGGCCGAATGGCGCCGCACCGGCACCCCCCTCGAGGTGGCGGTCAATCTCTCGGCGCCGGATATCCTCGACCCTCTCCTCGGAGAGGAGATCCGTGGAACACTGCGGGCGAGCGGTGTGGAGCCGAGCCGGCTCGCTCTCGAGATCACCGAGAGCGCCGTGATGCGCGATGCGCCGCTCGCGGCCCGGCACATGCAGCTGCTCAGAATCGAGGGTGTCCGCTTCGCGATCGACGACTACGGGACCGGATACTCCTCACTGTCACAGCTCTCACGGCTACCGGTCGACGAGCTGAAGATCGATCGCTCCTTCATGATGCATGCGCACGAGCGGCGCGACGACGAGACGATCGTCCGCTCGACGATCGAGCTCGCTCACAGCATGGGCCTCAAAGTCGTCGCGGAGGGCGTCGAGGACCCGAAGGGCTGGAATCTTCTGCGCCGCCTCGGCTGTGACTTCGCGCAGGGCTATCTGATCAGTCGCCCGATGCCCGCGACGGATGTCGTCGCTTTCGTGCGGCGCGCGAACGACCTGCTGCCCGCCTCCGACTCGACCGTTGCGCAGATGCGGGCGCTCACGATGCTTGCGACCGAGCGCCGCTGAGGCGCAGCGCGGTCCTCGGCGGTCGTTGCCCGAGCTCGCCGGCTGCGCGCCCGTCATGCGCTCGACGTGATTCCCCCGATGGGGTAGGTTATTTCTTCCTCATCGAAGGAAAGCCGCACCCCTTTAGGAGGGCTCGTCATGCGTATCGGCGTGTTCTATTTCCCGACCGACTATGGCATCGACATTCGCGAGCTGGCCCGCGCGGCCGAGGAGCGCGGGTTCGAGTCGCTGTTCCTGCCCGAGCACACGCACATTCCGACGTCCCGTCGTACGCCGTACCCCGGTGGCGGGGAGCTGCCCAAAGCTTATTCGCATGCCCACGATCCGTTCGTTGCGCTGTCCTTCGCGGCCGCAGTGACGACCAAGCTCCTCCTCGGGACGGGGATTTGCCTCCTCCCTCAGCGCGACACGATCGTGACGGCAAAATGCGTTGCCAGCCTCGACGTGCTGTCCAACGGCCGGTTCCTGTTTGGAATCGGCGGCGGTTGGAACGTCGATGAGATGGAAAACCACGGCGTGGTCTACGAGACGCGCTTCAAGCTGATGCGCGAGCGCATACTCGCGATGAAGGCGCTGTGGA
>DASXNC010000082.1:0-6901 GCA_036495325.1 Steroidobacteraceae bacterium | reverse complement strand
TGAGGCTCTTTTTGGCGGGTGACACCGGCCCGATGCATCTCGCGAGCTCGACGGAAGTACCGACCGTCGCGCTCTTTCACGCATCCAATCCCGCACTCTATGGCCCGCTGAAGGCCTGCGATGTCGCGCTCGACCCGACGCAATGCCCGCCGGCGGAGCTCGCGCAACGCTGTCGCGCCCTGTGGCGCAGAGTCCCCACGTGAGCATGCAGGCCGCCGACCCGCGCGCCTTCCGCGACCTCGCCGGGCTCTTTGCGACCGGCGTGGCGATCGTGACACTCGAGGCTCGAGGCGAGGTCCATGCCATGACCGCTAATGCGGTCGCATCGCTGTCGCTCGATCCGATGCTGATGCTGTTCTGCCCTGCAAAGAAGGCGCGTCTCGCGGAGCATCTCGAGCACATGCGGCAGTTCACACTCAACTACCTGCGCGAAGACCAGGAAGCGCTCTCGACGTACTTCGCGGGCGGGTGGAAATCCTCTCCGGCGCCGCCTTTCCGCTTCGTGCCCTCACCGGCGGGCCCGCGGCTCGAGGGCAGCCTCGCCGCGATCGGCTGCGACGTTGAGCGCGTGAGCGACGGGGGCGATCACTGGATCGTCACCGGCCGCGTCATCGCTCTTCACCGGGGCGTCGAGCCGCTGCGCCCCCTGCTGTTCTTTCGCGGCACGTACCGGGCGGTCGACTTCTCCGAAGGCACACCCGCGCCCGACCTGGCGCAGGTGATGGACGAGCCGCCGCACATTTTCTACTCGCACTGAAGCGCAGCATGGGTCCTGCGATGCAGGTCACGCTCGCGGACCGCCCGCGAGCGAGTATGATCGAGTCCAACGTCCTAAAAGGGAAGCGAGATGCCGGCGAGGCGAGCATCCGTTCGTCGGCGCGCAACAGACTGCCGCGCGCTCGCTGTCATTTTGCCGGGGCTCCTCGCATGCTCCCTCGGCGCCACGGCTGATCAGACGGCGCCCGCGTCGGCGGAACTCGTTCCGAAGGTCGCCTCGCCCGCAACGCCGGCTGCATCAGCGGCCGCGCCGGGTTCTGCCGCGGCCGCCTCACCCGCCGTGTCCGGGGCGGTCGGGACGCCGGTGGCGCCCGGCACTATCCCGAGTGTTCCCGGCCCAATCGAGCCCCTTCCGGAGGTGCAGATCGAGGCTCCCGGGCCCAGGTACGTGGCCCCGACGCTCCGCGACAGCATCGGACGGATCTGGGCGCCCGTACTGGTCGACGGCAAGGGTCCCTTCCGGCTCGTTCTCGACACCGGAGCCAGCCATTCGGCGGTGACGGCCCCGGTTGCTTACGCGATCGGTGTGCCCCTCGGCGCCACGCATGTGCGGCTCCGCGGAGTGATGGGCATTCTGGAGGTGCCGACGATCCATGTCGCGAACCTGGTCATCGGGGATATGCAGATCAACTCGACGTCGCTGCCGATCGTGCCCGATGCGCTCGGCGGTGCGGACGGAGTGCTCGGCACGGAAGGCCTGCTCGATAAACGAATCTTCATCGACTTCCGGCACGATCTAATCACCATCACGAAATCCCGTGGCCGACGGGCGGAGTACGGGTACGTCACCGTTCCGGTGAACGCACTACTTCCGGCTCACCTGCTCGCGACGACGGCCTACATCGGCACCATCAAGGTGACGGCGATCATCGATACCGGCGCGCAGACGAGCATCGCGAATCTCGCGCTCCGAAAAGCGCTGCTGGAACGGCGGAAGCACTACCGCTTCACGTCGGACCAGATCATCGATACGACGGATACTGTCGGGGAAGGGCAGGGTGCGAACGTGGCGCCGATCCGGCTCGGGGCCATCACGATCAGCAGTGCGCACCTCACGATCGGTGACGTCGGAATCTTCGAAGCTTGGAATCTCGCCGACACCCCGGCGGTGCTCATCGGCATGGACGCGCTCGGAACGGTCGATGTGCTAGTGATCGACTACCGCCGCAGCGAGCTGCAGATTCTCCCGCGGGGGAGCTCGAACTGGGGCCACAGCGAGCGCCCCTCGGGAAACTTCAGGGAGCGGGGCCCACTATTGTGATGAGCGTGCAGAGCGGCACGAGCCCTCCGCAAATCGTGGTGACGAAGAACTTCTGCCAGAACGCGATCTGGCGGTCCTCCTCGGTGTCGAACTCGGTCGCAGCCTCGGGCGTGCGGATGTAGCGCCGGAAATGCCTGCCGAGGGCGATATGCCCGAGCAGGACGAGCGCGAAGGTCACGAGCATTGCAGCGCCGAGCGTGGCGCGCGCGTTCGTTTGCGCCCAGAAAGGAGGCGGCATGCTCGAGAAATACCAGGCCGCCGCCGAGAACACGGCGATTCCCGGCATGAGCACGATGACGGCGATCACCTCGGCGAGTGCGCGCGTGTAGGCGCGGGCGGGCCGTGAGCCACCGCGCTCGCGCTGTGCCTGCGCAAGCCGTCGTAGAAAATATCGGGTCACGAGCCCCTTGCGGGCTGTGTTCCGCTTCAGTTTCGTTTTCAAATGTGTCCGCCGCGCAGCTGAACTGCGCCAGAGCCCCCGGTTCTCGTGCTTCATCGAACGTGCGGGCGGAAGATAGCGAAAACAACCCGACAGGGAAAGAGACTCAGCTCTCGCTCTCGAGGATGCGCAGCTCCTCGAGCGCACGGCGCGTCTCGGCGATCCCGCGCACCTGCACGGCGCGCAGGCCGAGAGACTGCGCCGCTTCGATGTTCACGAAATTGTCGTCGAGAAACAGGATGCGGCGCGGATCGCAGGCGAGCGCCTCGATCGCATGCTCGAATGCCTCGCGATCGGGCTTGATCTTGCCAATGAGGTGCGACGCGAAGCACTGCTCGAAGCCCGCGCCGAGCCCGAGCTCGTCCGTTACGCGCGGCCAGTGGAGCGCGTTCGTGTTGGAGAGAATCGCGCGGCGGTACCGGGGTGGAATGCGCGCGATGACCTCGAGCGCGCCCGGGTAGGGCCGCACGGGCCAGGTGATGAAAGAGGCGAGAAAAGCGCTCGCCGGCATGTCGAGCCGCAGCTCGGCGAGCATCCCGGCAGCGAATTCGTCCGCACCGATCCGGCCGCTCTCAAAGGCCCGCACCACGGGCGAGGCGAACCACATCCTCCAGACCTCCTCGGGCGTGACGCGATGCTCGAGCCAATCGAGGATGACCGCGATACCGTGCACCTCGAGGAGCACACCGCCCACATCGAAGAGGACCACTTGGATCTCATCCGCGGCGGCGTGTCTGTTGCGGGGCGGAACGGCAGGAAGGGGTGCTTCAGGCGGCATGAGCCATCTTAGCAGCGTGCACCGCCGATGCGCGTACGCCCGAGGTGCGGGTGCTGTGACGCGCGCCGAGCTTCGAGGGTTGACGCGGGCGAGGGCGGCTGCTGTAGTTCCGCGCCGCCGCCGCGCCAACCGTTGCGCCGTCACCGCGCCGGTCGCGAACGCCCAGGGAGCGTCCACGTAATGCCCACGGTACCGTCATGTCGCTGATCCAAGTCGTCGTGGTCGCCATCGTCCAGGGTCTCGCCGAGCTGCTGCCGGTCTCGAGCTCGGCGCACGTGGTCGTCGCGGAGAAGCTGATGGGCCTCGACCCCTCGGCGCCCGCGCTCACCCTGTTGCTCGTCCTGCTGCACACCGGCACCATGTTCGCGGTCATCGCGTACTTCTGGCGGCAATGGCGTCTCACGTACTTCGCCTCCCGCGACGCGTTCACGCGCTTCGCCATCCACATCGTCGTCGCGACCGCGATCACCGGGATCATCGGATACGGCCTCGCGAAAATCGTCGTGCGCCTGGTGTTTCCCGGCTCCGAGCACGCCGATGTGGAGCTGCTGTTCAGCCATCTCGAGCTGATTGCGCCCGCGCTCTTCGCTGTCGGCATTCTCATCGTCGTCTCGGACGTGCTCGAGCGCCGCGCCGCGAGCCGCGCACCCGAGAAGTTCCGCCCCCGGGGCGAGATGAGCCACAATCAGTCCGCCGCCATCGGCTTCGCGCAGGGCCTCGCGCTGCCTTTCCGGGGCTTCTCGCGCTCCGGCGCGACCATCTCGACCGGGATGCTGACAGGCGTCGACAAGGTCACCGCGGAGGCCTTCAGCTTCGCGCTCGCGGTGGTGCTCACCCCGGCCGTCGTCGGGCGCGAGGCGCTGCGACTCTGGAAGGTCCGCGCATCCCTGCCTCACGGCGCGCTGCATTCCGATATCGCGCTGAGCCTCCTCGGAGGCGTGCTCGCATTCATCGCGGGTCTGATCGCGCTCAAATGGCTGAGCGCCTGGCTCGAGCGCGGCCGCTGGGTTTACTTCGGCGTGTACTGCATGATCGCGGCGGCCGTCGTCGCCGCATTGCACTTCGCCGGCTTCTGAGGCGTGCTCATCGTGCCCCGGCGGTCGCGGCCGCGGGGCCGCCATGTGCCCGCGCCTGACGGCGCCGCACCGCCTGCGCGAGCCGCTCGAGAACGCGTACCGAGCTCGTCCAGTCGAGGCACCCGTCTGTGATGCTCTGCCCGTAGATGAGCGGTCGGCCCGGGATGAGGTCCTGCCGCCCGCCGACGAGATTGCTCTCGATCATCACACCGCCGATGCGACGCTCGCCGGACTCGATCTGAGCGGCGATCGTCTCGAGAACCGCCGGCTGGTGCTCCGGCCGCTTGCCGCTGTTGCCGTGGCTCGCATCGATCATCAGGCGGGTCGCAACGCCGGCAGAGGTCATCTCACGGCAAGCCGCCTCGACGCTCGCGGCGTCGTAGTTGGGAGTGCGGCCGCCCCGCAGAATGATGTGGCAGTCCGCATTGCCGCAGGTGGCGGCGATCGCGCTGCGGCCCTGCTTGGTCACCGCGAGGAAGTGGTGCGGGTGCGAGGCGGCGCGGACGGCGTCCACGGCGATCCGCACGTTTCCGTCCGTCCCGTTCTTGAATCCGATCGGGCAGGAGAGCCCGGAGGCGAGCTCGCGGTGCACCTGGCTCTCCGTCGTCCGCGCGCCGATCGCGCCCCACGCGACGAGATCGGCGATGTACTGCGGCGTGATGATGTCGAGGAGCTCGCAGCCGGCGGGCAAGCCGAGCTCGTTCACTTCGGATAACAGGCCGCGCGCGCGCCTCAGCCCTTCGTCGATGCGGAACTGCCCGTCGAGATCAGGGTCGTTGATCAGGCCCTTCCAGCCGACGGTCGTTCGCGGCTTCTCGAAATACACGCGCATGACGAGCTCGAGCGCGTCCTCGAGCCGTACCCGCTCGCGCGCGAGACGCTCGGCGTATTCGCGCGCGGCGCGAACATCGTGGATCGAGCACGGGCCGATGACCACGGCCAGGCGCCCATCCCGCCCGTGCAGAATGCGCTGCAACGCCGCGCGCGCGCCGCTCACGGTCTGGGCGGCGCGGTCGCTGCACGGGCGCTCGCGGATGATCTCCTCGGGCGTTGCCAGCTCCGTCATCCCGCGGATGCGAAGGTCGTCGGTCTGTGTGTGCATAAGGGTCGGCTCTGGTTCGCCTTGAGTCCCCGGGGCCAAAAAAAACCGCCAGGGTTCTGGCGGTTCTTTCGGGTGCTCTCTGGTTCGACTATTTCACGGCATCGAGCGCAGCCCGCCAACCGCCCTTGGGCGCGGCCAGTAAAAGTAAAAGTACGAACGGCTGGCGCGTATCTCGCTCATGCATCCCACTCATATCACGGTGAATTCATCCCGACAAGGGAGCGGCCCGCCCCGACAAGGGAGACGCCCCGCGCGGGCCCGCCATTCTAACTTTGGCGCGGCATTTGCTTGCAAGCAGATGACGGCCTCGCGTCTTACTTGACAATTAACGTGAGTCATGGCCAGCAAGACATTGAAAAACGTAGAGAAAGTGTTTATCCAGCACCGCCGAACGAGCCTTCGGTGCGATGCGTGGGCTGCAAAAGCTATACGCTACCGGCAAGCCGGCGATGTCGAACGGGCAGAACGTGCAGAGGAGCGCACGTTCCTTTGCCTCACGCGCATGAAGCGCCTCGCCGATAGCTTGCGCGTCCTCGGCGCGCTCGAGCCGTCCGTCACGCTGCACTGATACGCGCGGTCTTCGCGCGGCGACGGCTCGAGCCGAGCGCCACGCCCGCTACATGCGCAGGACGATCTTGCCCACAAAGCGATCCGATTGCAGATCGCGCAGCGCCTCCTCGAAGCGCTCGACGGGAAAGACGCCGTCGATGACCGGGTGCAGATGGTGGGCCACGATGAACGCGTCCATCCGCAGATAGTCCGCGCGCGACCCGACATAGACGCCCTGTCCCCGCGCCGCTTTCATGAGCAGCCCCCCCTCGGGAATCATCCCGTCGTAGCCCGTCACACCGCCGACGAGCGACAGCGTTCCGCCGTAGGCGAGGCTGCGGATCGACTGGTCAATCGTCGCCTTACCACCGATGTCGACCACCAAGTCGGCTCCGTGACCGTGCGTGAGCGTGAGCAGGCGCGCGCTCCAGTCGGGTATCGTGCGATAGTTGATGCTCTCGTGAGGCGCGATGGACTGGCTGCGCTTCAACTTCTCATCCGAGCTGCTCGTCTGGATCACGCGTGCGCCGGCTGCGGCAGCGAACTGCAGCGCGAACGTCGAGACCCCGCCGGTGCCCTGTACGAGCACGATGTTCCCGGGCCGGATGGCGCGCTGGCCGATCGTCGCCCTCCAGGCGGTGACGCCGGCCGTCGGCAGCGTCGCCGCCTCCTCGTAGCTCAGCTCGGCCGGCATGGGCACGACGGCAGTGTCGTCGATCGCAATGTAGTCGGCGAGCACGCCGTCGATCGAGAATCCGTAGACGTCCGCGAGCTTCTCGGCCGAGGGCGCGCCGTCCAGAAAGCGGCGGAAGAACGTATTCGTCACGCGCATGCCGGGGCGTACCACGGCCACGCGCGGACCGACGGCGACGACGTCGCCCGCCGCGTCGGAGGCGACCTGGCGTCCGGAGATGTCCCG
>DASXNC010000081.1:0-2270 GCA_036495325.1 Steroidobacteraceae bacterium | reverse complement strand
AGGAAGCTCGGCTCGAGCACAGCCTCGCGCATCTCACCGTAGTTCTCGACGGCCATGCGAGCGATCGCCTCCGCATTCGGCCGCCGCTCGGCTTCGAAGGCGGCGAAGCGGGCTTTCCAGTTCTCGTGCCGATCGATCAGCTCATCGAGGACGCGGCAGTCCTCGAACGCCGCGTTCATGCCTTGCCCGTGGAAGGGCACGATGGCGTGAGCCGCATCGCCGAGCAGCAGGAGCTCGCACCCGATGTGCCATGGTGCGGCGTGCACGGTGCCGAGGCGGCCCTGCGGATGCTCGTGGAATTGCCGCTCGAGATCGGGAACGAGTGGCCGTGCGTCGGGGAACTCGCGGGCGAAGAACGCATCGACAGTTCCCCCGCCGCCGAGGACAGCGAAGCCTTGGGCACCCTGACGCGGTAGAAACAAAGTCGCCGTGAAGCTGCCATCCGTGTTAGGCAGTGCTATCAGCATGAAGCCACGCCGCGGCCAGACGTGCAATGCGTTGGGATCGAGCGCGTGGCGCCCGGCCGCGGGCGGGATGGCGAGCTCCTTGTAATCGTGATCGAGCGGCTCCTCGCGCACTGCAACGAGCTCCTGAGCAGCGAGGCTCGCGCGCACGGCGGAGCCCGCACCGTCGGTCGCGATGGTCGGCGCAAGGGACACCTCGCGCCGCGCACTCGCCTCGCCAGGCCTGACCACAGCGCCCGCGCGATCGCCTTGGAGCACATTCAGCACGAGCCGGTCGCGCGCCGGAGAGACCGCCTCGCAGGCCTCGCCGAACCGCAACGTGATGTCGGGCTGTCCTGCGGCTTCGTCGATCAGCAGGCGATTGAGCGCCGCGCGGCCGACCGAGTAGATGACCTCCGTCTCCCGCTGGCCGTACGGCAGCAGCGCCGGTGGGCGCCCGAGCTCGTGCACCATGCGCCCGCGCATCGGGATCATGAGCGGGCGCACGGACGTCATGAGGCCGGCGTGCTCGAGCGCGCGGATGCCCCGTGCCGCGAGTGCGAGATTGATGGATCGGCCCGCAACGGCCGATGCGTGCCGCGGATCCTCGCGCCGTTCATAGAGCGTCACCGCGAAACCGCGGCGTGCGAGCAGCATGGCGAGCAGGGGACCGGCGAGGCCGGCACCGACGATGTTGACTTCACCCCTGCTCATCGCCCCTGCTCATCGCTCCGGCTCAGCGCGCCGATTGAAGCGCGGCGGCGAGCCGCTCGGCGAAGCGAAAGACGTCCACGAAGCCGTTGTAGAGCGGCGCGGGGGCGACGCGCACGATGTCGGGTTCGCGCGAGTCGCAGACGATGCCCTCGGCCGCGAGCCTGTCGATGATCGCGCGCCCGAGCGGTGCCTCTCCGTGCGGCACCCCTCCGTGCGGCACCCGGCCGGCGCGTCTCGCTCGCGGGCCGAGGCGCAGGGACAGCTGGGAGCCGCGAGCCGCCGGATCCCGAGGCGTGACAATCTCGAGCGGCAGCGGCTCGAGGAGGGCTTCAAGAAACTGAGTCAGCGCCTCGGATTTCGCGCGGAGCCGATCGATGCCCGCCGACTCGAACAGTCGAAGCGAGGGGACGAGCGGGGCGGCAGAGAGGATAGGCGGATTGCTCACCTGCCAACCTGCCGCGCCGGGCGCCGCCCGGAACTCGGGACGCATGTCGAACCGCGTCGCCGGATCGTGTCCCCACCAGCCGGCGAGCCGCGGAATGTCGCGATCGGCGCCGTGTCGCTCGTGAATGAAGCAGCCGGCGATCGCACCCGGTCCGGCGTTGAGATATTTGTAGCTGCACCATATTGCGAAATCGGCCTCGGCACTGTGCAGCGCGAGCGGCACGTTCCCGATCGAATGCGCGAGGTCGAAGCCGGCGATCGAGCCCGCGCGGTGTGCAGCGCGAGCAATTGCCGCGATATCGAAGGACTGGCCGGTGAGGTACTGCACGCCTGGCCAGAGCACCACGGCGATCTCCTCGCCGCGGCGCCCGAGCAGTGCCTCGATCGCGGCCGGCTCGATGAGGTCACTGCCGTCGCCGCGGCTTCCGGCGAGCTCGATCAGCTCGGCCCGCGGATCGAGCCCGTGCCATGCGATCTGCGAGGCGACGGCGTGCCGGTCGGAAGGGAACGCGCCCGATTCGATGAGGATCTTCGTCCGCCGTCCCCGGGGACGATAGAAGCTCGCGAGCATCAGATGCAGATTGACGGTGAGAGAGCTCATCGCGACGACTTCGCCCGGGCGGGCTCCGGTCAGCGCTTCGAGGCCGTGCTGAAGGAGCTGCGCGTACC
>DASXNC010000080.1:0-6999 GCA_036495325.1 Steroidobacteraceae bacterium | reverse complement strand
CCAAGCGGCGCGCAACCCACACCAACCACGGCGGCCCACATCGTGATTCGCCCAGATGCGCCCGGTCCGAAGATAGACCGGCACATCTTCGGCCAGTTCGCCGAGCACCTCGGCCGCGGCATCTATGACGGGGTCTGGGTCGGCGAGCACTCTCCGATTCCGAACACCCGAGGTTTTCGGAATGATGTGATTGCGGCCCTTCGCGAGCTGCACGTTCCGGTGGTGCGCTGGCCAGGTGGCTGCTTTGCCGACGAGTATCACTGGCGCGACGGCATCGGTCCGCCCGCGAAGCGTCCCGTCACGCTGAACACCAACTGGGGCGGCGTGCCAGAGTCGAATGCGGTTGGCACCCACGAGTTCCTCGATTTCGCGCAACTGATCGGCGCCGACGCGTACATCGATGCCAATCTCGGTACGGGCTCGCCGCGCGAGATGGCGGAATGGTTGCAGTACTTGACCTCCGGCACGCCGACCTCGCTCACGGCCGAGCGCGCCCGCAACGGACATTCAAAGCCGTGGAAGATCGCCTACTTCGGCGTGGGCAATGAGCCCTGGGGCTGCGGCGGGCACATGACGCCGGACTACTACGTGCAGCTGTTCCGCCGCTACACGACGTTTTTGAAAGCGCCGCCCGGTGCGCGGCCCATCATCGTCGCAGCCGGCGGGCACGATGAGGATGCATCCTGGACCGAGACGCTCGTTTCAAAGGCCGCGGACTCGGCGGGCATGATCTCGTTTCACTATTACACGATTCCCGGAGACAAGTGGAGCTCGAAGGGGCCGGCGACGGGATTCGGAGAGGATCAGTGGGTCTCCACCTTCTCGCACACATTGCGTATGGATGGCTTCATCGAACGCAACAGCGCGATCATGGATCGATTCGATCCGGCCAAGAAGATCGGATTCGCAGTCGATGAGTGGGGCACCTGGTACGACCCCGAGCCGGGGCGGGAGCCGCAGTTTCTCTATCAGCAGAACACGCTTCGGGATGCGTTGGTCGCGGCGGTCAATCTCCAGATTTTCATGCGGCACGCCGACCGCGTGCGTCTCGCGAACATCGCCCAGATGGTTAACGTGCTGCAGGCGATGATCCTGACCCGCGGGCGGCAGATGCTCCTGACGCCGACCTACTACGTGTTCCGGATGTTGAGGCCCTTTCAGGATGCGACGGAGCTGTCGGTCGGGGGCAGAACGTCAGCGTACACGTTCGGCACTGTGTCGCTTCCCGTGATAAGCGCTTCCGCGGCGCGGGTCCCGGCGGCGGCGGCGCGGTCGAACGAGGCGCGCATCGTGCTTTCGCTCGTCAATCTCCACCCGCGCGAGACTGCTTCGGTGTCGATCGATGTGCGCGGATTTGCGCCGACGTCGGTGAGCGGGGAAATTCTCACCGCATCCGCCATGGATGCGCACAACACATTTGATGATCCCGACGCCGTCCGGCCGGCGGCGTTCACGGACGCGGTCCTGCACGATGGGGTGCTAACCGTGCGCCTGCCGGCGAAGTCCGTCGTCGTCCTGCAGCTCGAGCTATCGCGTCGCGATCCGAAGCCAGATTCGGTCTACGTCGACTAGTGCCGTCCCGCGCCTCGGGCCATTTATTTGGGCAGCAGGTGCATGTACGGCTCGGCCTCGCGCAGCGCGCGGGCATATGAAGGCCGCGCCATCAGTCGATCCAGATAGGCCATCGCGCGCGGGTGGCTCTCCCGGAACGGGCCGAAGAACCGATTGCCGTAGAAGAGCGCGGGCGCCGCCGCGCAGTCGGCAAGCGTGAAGTCGCCTCCCATTACCCAGGCCCGGCCTGCGATCTCGGACTCGAAGCGGTCGAGCGCAGTCCGATAGAGCGCTTTCGCATGCTCGAGACCGTGAGGATCGCGCTCGTCTGCCGGCCGGTTCCGGTCGGACGCGAACTTCTGCATCGGTGTGTGCAGGTAGTTGTCGAAGAAGCGGTCGGCGAGACGTACCTGAATCGCACGATCCGGATTGTCCGGGATCAGCTTCACCGGGCCCGGATAATGCCCGGCGAGGTATTCGATGATGATGCTCGATTCCGGAATCGTCACGCCGCGGCTCGCGTCGCGGAGGACAGGAAACCGCGCCATGGGCCAGAGGCTCTTCAATTCAGCGTAGACAGCCGGATCATCCACAAGCTTCGACTCGAACGGAATGTCGTTCTCGTAGAAGGCGATGAGCGCCTTGTGGCAGTACGAGGAGAGCGGGTGCAGGTAGAGCTCGAGGGTCATGGTGTATTCCTTTCCGGTCGGATGCCGCCCGACGTGCTCGAATAGCCGAGCAGAGCGCCGCAAAATCGACAGTCCTTCGGCTACCGCCCCGCGTAGAAGTACTGGAGCGCGATCCCGAGAAAGATAACCATCCCCACATAGTTGTTATTGAGAAAAGCGCGCAGGCATGCAGCGGGCTCGCGCCTACGGATGAGCCACTGCTGATATGCGAAGAGGAGCACTGCGCCGACGAGCCCTGCGTAGTACCACGGTCCGAAATGCATGCTCCGGCCGGCGAGCGCGAGCGCGGCGAGCGTCAGCATCTGCAGCATGGCAATCATGGTCCTGTCCATGTCCGCGAACAGTATCGCGGTCGATCGCACGCCGAGCTTCAGATCGTCGTCGCGATCGACCATCGCGTACATCGTGTCGTAGACGACGGCCCAGAGCACCGCTGCGATGAACAGCATCCACGCGACGCGCGGCAGCGCATGGAGCTGCGCAGAGAACGCCATCGGAATACCCCAGCCCCCGAAGGAGACGCCGAGGAAGAGCTGCGGCAGGGCGAAGAAGCGCTTCGCGAGCGGATAGGACACCGTGAGCACCGCGCCCACGATGGCCAGCTGCACGGTGACGCGATCGAAGCGCGTCACGAGCCACAGGGCCACTGCGCCGAGCAGAACGAAGAGTGCGATGGCCTCGTGCGGCGACACGCGTCGAGCGGCGAGCGGCCGCTCGCGGGTGCGTTTCACGTGCGGATCGATGTTCCGGTCGGCGAGGTCGTTGATGATGCAGCCGGCCGCGCGCATGACGAACACGCCGGCGACGAAGATGATGAGGACCTTTTGGTCGGGACGGCCGCTCCCCGCCACCCACAGTGCCCAGAGTACGGGCCAGAGCAGCAGCCAGGTGCCGATCGGGCGGTCGAGCCGGCTGAGGAGGGCGTACTCGCGCGTGCGCCGCGCGAGGCGGTACCACCACGGCGCATCCTGTCGGGCAGGCGGGGCGACGAGAAAATCCGGGGTCGTGACGGCCATGATCGGGGAAGCCTACCGGATCAGCCTACGCGTCCGTAGCGCTCGCTCGCGCCGATCCAGCGCGCGGTGAGCGGTCCGATGCGGTCGGGGTGCTCACGCAGGATCCGCTCCGCCGCCGCCTGCACTCTCGGCAGCAAGTCGGCATCGCGCATGAGGTCCGCCACCCGCATCTGCGCGAGGCCGGTCTGGCGCGTGCCGAGCAGCTCACCGGGGCCGCGCAGCGTCAGGTCGCGCCGCGCGATCTCGAACCCATCGTTCGTCTCGCGGATGACGCGCAGTCTCTCGCGCGCAAGCTCCGAGAGGGGTGCCCGGTAAAGCAGCACGCAGGAGCTCGCCTCGGACCCGCGGCCCACGCGACCCCGCAGCTGGTGCAGCTGAGCGAGGCCGAGCGCTTCGGCGTTCTCGATCACCATGAGCGTGGCGTTCGGTACGTCGACGCCGACCTCGATCACCGTCGTCGCGACGAGCAGCTGGAGCTTCCCGGCTTTGAACGCGGCCATGGTGCGCTCCTTTGCAGCGGGCGGCTGCCGCCCGTGGACGAGTCCGACGTGGACCTCCGGCAGCGCTTCGGCAAGGAGCGCCGCAGTCTCCTCGGCCGCCTGAAAGCGCAGCTCCTCCGACTCATCGATGAGCGGACATACCCAGTACACCTGCGACCCGGAACGACAGGCATCCAGGATTCGCTGGACCACTTCCTGCCTGCGCTGCTCGGGTACGACGACGGTCCGTACGGGCGTCCGCCCCGGCGGCAGCTCATCGATGATCGAGATGTCGAGGTCCGCGTATGCCGTCATCGCGAGTGTCCGTGGGATCGGTGTGGCGGTCATGATGAGCTGGTGCGGGAATCGTCCTCCAGTCGTTCCCTTCTCTTGCAGCTTGAGACGCTGCTGAACGCCGAACCGGTGCTGCTCATCGACGATTATGAGGGCCAAATTGCGGAATTTGATCCCTTCCTGAAACAATGCATGCGTTCCCACCACGATCTGTATCTCACCTGAGGCAATCGTCTCGAGAGCGCTGCGACGGGTACGAGCCGGCATCGAGCCCGAGACGAGCGCGACGGGGGTGCCGAGCCGCTGAAACCATGCGCTGAAGTTGCGCCAGTGCTGCTCTGCGAGCAGCTCCGTCGGTGCCATCAGCGCGGCCTGCAGCCCGCTGCCTGCCGCAAGCGCCGCGGCCGCGGCGGCGACGACCGTCTTGCCGCAACCGACATCCCCTTGCAGCAGCCGCACCATCGGGCGGCTCCCGTGCACGTCTGCCAGCACCTCGCCCCACGCCCGATGCTGTGCGCCGGTTAGTCGGAACGGGAGCGAATCGAGCAGGCGCTTTGCGAGAGCGGCGGGATCCTCCAGCGGCCACGCCGGGTCGGTCTGCGCTGCGTCCTTCACCAGTCTCAGTGCGAGCTGGTGTGCAAGCAGCTCTTCGAATGCGAGCCGTCGCTGCGCAGGATGTCGGCCTTGAGCGAGCACATCGAGGCTGGCCGACGGCGGCGGGCGATGAACGAAGCGCAGCGCTTCACCGAGCGAGGGCAGCTGCATCGCGGCGAGCAGCTCCGGCGGAATCCAGTCGGATACCTGCGGCGGGGCGGAACCGCCCGATCCCTCGAGCTGCTTCAGCGCCTGTTCGACCAGCATGCGCAGCCGTCCCTGGGCAAGCCCCTCCGTCGATGGGTAGATCGGCGTGAGGCTCGGCTCGAGGGGTTGGGCGCTCTCCAGGATGCGCTGATATTCCGGATGCACGATCTCGAGGCCGAACGGCCCGCGGCGGACCTCGCCGAAGCAGCGCAGCCGAGTGCCGCGCGCAAGACTCGCCTGCTGGGCCGCAGAGAAATGAAAGAAGCGCAGCGTGAGAAACCCCGAGCCATCTGCGATGCGCGAGAGCAGCTGCCGGCGCCCGCGGTATGCGATCTCCGTCAGCTGAACCTCGCCCTCGACGGCTGCGCGCGAACCCGGCGCGAGCGCACCGATCGGCACGATTCGCGTGCGGTCCTCATAGCGGAGCGGGAGCACGAACAGCAGGTCCTGCACCCGCTCGACGCCGAGACGGCGCAGACGCTCCGCGAGGAAAGCGCCGACGCCGCGGAGCGATGTGACCGATCGCTCCTCGGCCGTCATCTGACCCGGTGCTGTCAGAGCGGGTGCGGTTTGCGAGGGGCTCGCCGCCTGCTCGGGGAGCCCTTGAGAGCTGGCCGCCTTGGGTCGTGTCGGCTGACGGCGCCGGCGCGCCGGCTCGACGCCGGATGTCTCAGCCAAGCGCGAGCACACCCTCGACCTCCACCCGCGCGCCGCGCGGCAGCGCGGCGACGCCGATCGCGGCCCGGGCCGGATAGGGCTTGGAGAAGTAAGCGGACATCGCCTCGTTGACCTTGCCGAAATGCGCAAGATCAGTCAGGAAGACCGTGACCTTCGCGATCTGCGCAAGGGAGCCGCCCGCCGCCTCGGCGATCGCCTTGAGATTCTCGAACGCGCGTCGAATCTCCGCCTCGATGTCGCCGGCCACCATCTCTCCCGTTGCCGGATCGAGCGGGATCTGCCCAGAGATGTAGACGGTGTCCCCGACGCGTACCGCCTGCGAGTAGGTGCCGATGGCCTTCGGTGCACGGTCGGTCTCGATGATCTCGCGCTTCATGGCTTCGGCTCCGTTTGCTTGCGGCCCTTCGTGCTCGAATGTGCGGCAATGGTGCGCGCGACGCGCAGCACATCCGGCATGCGGCGGATCGTGCGGATGATACGCGCGAGGTGCTTGCGATCGCGCACCTTCAGCTCGAATACCAGCGCCGAGGTGTCGATATCACGCTCCTCCACCGAAACGTGATCGATATTCGTCTCGGTGCTCGCAATCGCGGCGGCGACATTCGCGAGAACGCCCATCCGGTTCGGCACGTCGACGCGAATCTGCGAGACGAAGAACCGGTCGGGGCTCGCCTGCCAGGAGACCGGCAGCCACTTCTCGGGGTGCTTGCGGTAGTCCTCGACGTTCACGCACGTCTCGCGATGGATGACGATGCCGCGTCCGCTCGAGAGGAACGCGAAGATGGGATCGTACGGGATCGGGAAGCAGCAGCGCGCATAGGAGACGAGCAGTCCTTCGGTTCCTGCCACAGCGAGCGGAGCGGGCGGTCCGGCCGGCGCGCCCGCATCGAGCGGCTCGGCCGGCAGGAGCCTGCGCGCGACGAGCGGTGCGAGGCGCTCGCCGAGTCCGATCCTCTCGTTGAGCTCGTCGAGGTCCTTCATGCCGAGCTCGCCGATCGCCGCCTGCAATTGTGCGGCGCTGATCTCTTCGATCGAGAGCTGGAATTCGGCGAGCGACTGATTGAGCAGGCGCTGGCCGAGCGCGATGGCCTCCGTGCGCCGCAGGCTCTTCAGGTAGTGACGGATGGCGCTCCGCGCCTTCGCGGTCACTACGAAGTTGACCCAGGAGGGGTTCGGCATCGCGCCCTTGGCGGTGATGATCTCGACCGTCTGGCCGTTGCGCAGCACCGTGCGGAGCGGCGAGAGGCGCCGGTCCACCTTGGCCGCGACGCACCGGTTGCCGATATCGGTGTGCACCGCGTACGCGAAATCGACGACGGTCGAGCCGCTCGGTAGTCGCAGGATTTCCCCGCGCGGCGTGAACACGTAAACCTTGTCGGGGAATAGATCGACCTTGATGCTCTCGAGGAACTCCTCCGAGCTTCCCCCATCCTGCAGCTCGACGAGATGCCGCAGCCACTCGCGCGCGCGCGCGTGCTGCGGGGAGCCGGA
>DASXNC010000079.1:0-2876 GCA_036495325.1 Steroidobacteraceae bacterium | reverse complement strand
GGTTTACGTGGAGCCGGGCTCTTGGGCTTCATGCGGTCTAATCATCGAGACCGAGCCCTTTCAGGATCCTCGGTGCATGTCGTTCCACGCGCGCCGCGCGAGTCGCCGACTGCTTCGCCCCGGCGAAATGCAGCAAATAGCCGTTTTGCCTTCCGGGGGTAAGCGCATGAAAGGCTTTGGCTACTGCGGGGTCACTATCCAAACGCGCTTGAAACTCCGCGGGCACAGTAAACTGTGCCGTGTTTTTCATCTTCACCTTCGCGCCGGATTTTTCGACGGCAATGGCCTCCCTGAGATAGTCCACAACCGTCGCCGTCTGCTTTTTGATCTCCGCGAAAGAAGTGAACCTGATTTGCCTCGCGGACTGCACGTTTTCGGTCTGCTGAATGAGAATGCCTTTTGGATCCTTCAGCAAGGCCCCTTTGAAGAACAGCAAGGCGCAGTAATCCTTAAAACCATGGATCACAACTACGTTGTGACCATTCAGGTCGTAGCAAGCTTGACCCCATTTGAGTTCTTCATTGAGCCCTGACGCAAGACACAGCTGCCTCAGCGCGGCATATTCGCGGCTCCAGCGCTTCTCCTTTCCGTGGAGCTTACTTACGAGCGGATGCATCACATCCTGAGGACCGGTTTCACCACCGTGCCCCGCGTGCACGCATCCCAGGCGCTCGCGATGTCTGCGAACGCGAACTCGTGCACCAGTCGGTCGAACGGGAATCGTCCCTGGCGCCAGTACTCGATGAGCAGCGGAATGTAGACCTGCGGCGCAGCGCTTCCGCCGAGGATGCCCTGGAGCTTGCGTCCCGAAGAGAGCAACGTCGTCATATTTGGCGCCCACTCCCCGCGCGGGCGCGTCACGAATCCGGCCGTGCCCTCCGTCGCGAGGCACTCGGTAGCGAGCGTGAACACCTCCGGCGCGCTCGTCGTGTTGAAGCTGAACGTGAATCCGAACGGCTCGAGCTCGCGCAGCGCACCTGCGGCTGCCTCATTCGAGGGAACGGTGTCCGTCGCTCCGAGCTCGCGCGCGAGCTTCAGGCGCTCGGGAGCAATGTCGATCGCGACGATGCGCGAGGCGCCGGCAAGGTGTGCAGCCATCACCGCGGCGAGCCCGACGCTACCCACACCGAACACGGCGAGCGATTGCCCGGGATGCAATCGGAACGCCTCGAGAATGGAGCCAGCCCCGGTGATGACTCCGCAGCCGAGCGGTCCGAGCAGATGCAGCGGCACATCGAGCGGGACCTTCACGGCCGAGCGTTCGGGCGCAACCACGTGGGTGGCAAATGAGGACTGGGCGAAGAACGCGCCGTGAATGCGCTCGCCCTGCCGGCTGAGCGGCGATGTGCCATCACCACGCGCGCCACCGAAGGAAAGCGGCATGGCGTCGCGGCAGTAGGTCGGCCGGCCGGCGCGGCATTTCGGACAGTGCCCGCACGAGGCGCCGCTCAGCACGACGTGGTCGCCGACCGCTAAAGGTCGAACGCCGCTTCCCACCGCCTCGACGATGCCGGCGCCCTCGTGGCCGAGGACGATCGGCCTGGGCACCGGCATGCCGAGACCGGCATGGCAATAAAGATCGGTGTGGCAAATCCCCGTCGCGACGATGCGAATGCGGACCTCGTCCGCGCGGGGCTCCTCGAGCTCGAGCTCCTCGAGTTCCGGATGGGCTCGACCGGCGCGAGACACCGCAGCTTGTATCTTCACGTAAATCCTCGGCTTGACTCGCGCTCAGCCGGCACGGCGCCGGCGCTGTCGGCCCCGCAATCAGCCCGCCGGGCAGCGGTCATCGGGGGCTTTGTGCCGGGGCGGCGCGTCTTCCTCGCGCATTGTATGCAAGCCGACGGCGCGAAACACGCCGGTCGTGAGCAGCCGGTATTCCGACTCGTCGAGGAGCTCCACGCCGTTGCGACCCTTGATCTTCGCCTGATAGAGGGCTTGATCGGCGAGCTGCAGCGCTCCGCGGCAATCGCGCGCGAGACTCGGCTCGATCGCCCCGACCCCGACGCTGATGGTCAGCGACTCGCAGGTCCGCGAGGCGCGATGCTCGATGCCGAGATCCATCACGGCGCGGCGCATGCGCTCGGCGATGGCCTTCGCGCCCTCGCTGTCGACACCCTGCAGGATCGCTACAAACTCCTCGCCACCGTACCTGCCGAGAATGTCGCCCGGACCGCGAATGGAATTCTGCACGGCGTGAGCGACCCCCCGCAGCGCGTCGTCGCCGGCGAGGTGGCCGTAGCGGTCGTTGTAGGCCTTGAAGTGATCGACGTCGATCAGGACGATTGCGATGCGCCGACGCGCCTGCGCCGCCTCCGCCCAGATGCGCGAGAGATGCTCGTCGAACGAGCGGCGATTCCGCGCCCCGGTGAGCGCATCGCGCTGCGCGAGCTCCTCGATGAGATAACGCTCGAGGAAGCCCTCGCGGACCCCTTTTTCGACGTGCCGCGCTGCAACCGTACAGCCGACGAGCCCGATGAACAGGTAAAGCCCGCAGCGCAACGCGAGCAGATGCGGCATGTTGATCGCCGATGTGAGCGCGAAGGCCGACCACGCTATCACTCCGGACCCGAGCGCGACCCGATACCGCAATCCAGAGAAGAAGAACGGCCCCATGATCAACATCGGCGCCACCATGAGCAGCTCGACCCGCCCGAGCGCCACGGCCACGGCGAAATGAACGGCGCCCATGGTGTTCCGCACCGGCACGATGATCTCGGCCCAGCGAAGATAGTGGCGCGTGAAGTGAGCGCTGAACGAGAGCCACAAGAGCACGAGGCTGCCGGCGGCGACGAAGCAGAGCTCGATGAGCAGCAGGCCGCGGGCGAGGCCTTGAGCGCCCTGAACGAACAAGCGCGAGCCAGCGACGAGCAATG
>DASXNC010000078.1:0-8717 GCA_036495325.1 Steroidobacteraceae bacterium | reverse complement strand
TGTGGATGGCCGTCACGTCGATCCCGTCGTCCTGCGCCTCGCGCTGCGCTGCAAACGGCACGACCGCTTCATGCTCGTGACCGACGCGATGCCGAGCGTCGGCGCGCGTCAACGCTCGTTCAAGCTGCAGGGCCGCACGATCCGCGTGGTAGGCAACGTCTGCGTGGACGAGGACGGAACGCTCGCCGGCTCCAACACGGACATGGCGAGCGCCGTACGCAATGCCATCTCGATGCTCAACATCCCGCTTCCACAGGCGGTGCGAATGGCAAGCCAGTATCCGGCGGAATTCCTCGGGCTCGGGAACGAGCTCGGCCGGATCGCAGCCGGCTACCGCGCGAATCTCGTACTCGCCGATGAGGACCTGAATGTCCTCGAGACCTGGATCGATGGACGAACCTCGGGGGAGTCCCCGCTCCCCTAGCGAGCCGCTCCGGAAACCGCGCGCTTCAGGAAAGCCTCGATCCGCGCGTTCGCCTGCTCCGCCTGCGGCATCGGGAATACGTTGAAAGCATGCACGGCACCCGGGTAGAGCGCGAGCTCGGCCTCGTTGCCCGCTGCGATCCAGCGCGCGTACATGAACAGCGTGTCGTCGATCAGAGGATCACCCGTGCCCACGGTGAAGATTGCGGGCGGCATGGCCTTGAGATTCGCGTAGAGCGCGGAGACGTCGGGATCGCGCGGGTCCACGTCCTTCGGCAGATATGCGCCGCAGAATTTCTCGATGGCCGTGCGGCCCACGAGCACGCCTTTGGCCGGAGCGAGCCTCTGGCTCGGCGTCATTGAGGAATCGTAGTTTCCATAGGTGAGATTCGCAGCGCGGAACCCGGTGAAATCATGGCGGTCCCGCATGCGCAGCAGTACGGCGGCGGCGAGCGTGGCGCCTGCCGATTCGCCTCCGATCGTCATCACGCCGGTCCCGAACTCGCGCGCGCCGTTGCCGATGAGCCAGAGCGCGGCGGACTCGCCGTCATCCCACGCCGCGGGATACGGATGCTCCGGAGCGAGCCGATACTCGACGCTCGCGCATGCCATGCCGGTACTCTTCGCGATGCGCTCCAACGTTGCGTCCTGCGTCAGCGCCGAGCCGAGAACCAATCCGCCTCCGTGGAAATGCAAATACATGCCCTTCGCGTCCGGCGGTGCGATCACGCGAAGCGGAATCCGGTGTCCGCCCCGGCCTTCGATCTGGATCGTGCGGCCCCGCGGAGAGACCTGCGGCGGCGGAAACGGTCCGCGGCCCGAGGCCGCGAGCTCGCGGAACTTCGCCGCCCCGACCTCCCACCACTCGGGCGCCCCGGAGAGCACCTTGCGGAACGCCTCATTGGCGTCGGCGACCTCGCGCGGAACCGCGTCGGGTCGGAACAGCTTTGGATCGAATGGATTGGAAGGTACGGGGTTGGACTCGCTCACCATCATCTCCCGGGGCTCGTGTCGATCCAGACGCTCTTGACCTCCGTGTACTCGTTCAGCGCCTCCGGTCCGAGCTCGCGCCCGAGACCGCTCTGTTTGAAGCCTCCGAACGGAATCGCATAGGCGATCTGCCGGTAGTTGTTGATCCACACGGTGCCGGCGCGCACGCGGGATGCGACACGGTGCGCACGTCGCAAGCTCTCGGTCCAGATGCCCGCCGCAAGTCCGAACGGGGTGTCGTTCGCTACGGCAATCGCCTCGTCCTCACCCTCAAACGGAATGAGCGCAGCGACGGGGCCGAAGATCTCCTCTCGGGCGAGGCGGCAGTCGTTGCCCACGCCCCCGTAGACCGTGGGCTCGACGAAGAAACCTGCACGCTCGATGCGGCGGCCGCCCGCGACGAGCTCGAGCCGCTCGGAGCGGGCCACCTGGAAATAGCTCAGCACCTTCTCGAGCTGCGGTCGCGATGCGAGCGGCGCGAGCCGAGTCGTCCACTGGAGCGGGTCGCCGGGCGAGAGCTCGCGCGCCCGCGCGGCGAGCCTCGCAGCGACCTCATCGTAAATCGGTCGTTCAACGAGCACGCGCGAGCCGGCGACGCACGTCTGCCCCGTCGCCGCGAAGATGCCCGCCACGATGCCATCAACGGCCGAGCCGAGCGCGGCATCGGCAAACACGATGTTCGGCGACTTGCCCCCGAGCTCGAGCGAGACCCGCGCGCAGCGCTCCGCGGCCGCGCGCGCGATCGCCTTGCCCGCTGCGGTGGAGCCGGTGAAGGCGATCTTATCGACGCCTGGATGCTCGACGAGCGCGGCGCCGGTCGGCTGCGCGTGGCCGGTGACCACGTTCACGACACCGGGCGGGAATCCGGCTTCCATGATCAGCTCCGCGAAGCGCAGCGTGGAGACCGGCGTGATCTCGGAGGGCTTGACGACGATCGTGTTGCCCGCGGCGAGCGCGGGGAAGAGCTTCCAGCCGAGGAGCAGCAGCGGCGAGTTCCACGGCGTGATGGCCGCGACGACTCCGATCGGCTCCCGCACGGTGTACGCGGTGTAACCGTGGAGTGGGACCGTCCGCCCTCCTGCGGTTTCGGCGAGTCCGGCGAAGTACTCGCACGCCCGCGCGAGCGCATCGATCTGCGGGCGCATCTCGCTCGCGAGCTTGCCGTTCTCGCGAATCTGCACGTAGGCGAGCTCATCCGCATGAGCCTCGATCCCCCGGGCGAGCCGCTTGAGCCGCGCCGCACGCTCCGCGGCGGAGGTCTGCGGCCAGCCGTCGCGATCGAACGCCCGGCGGGCTGCCGCGACTGCACGCTGTACCTCAGCCGCGCCCGCCTCCGGTACCCGCCCCCAGGGCTCGCCGCTGTACGGATCGACGCACTGAAACGTCTCCTTTGCATCGCCGCGAGTCCACGCACCATCGATCAGCATCGAATACGCACGGTCCAGACCGTCGCGTTCGCGGCCCACGCCAAGCATGCGGTCCCCAGGCTTTTGATCGGCGCTCATTTCACTCACTCACAATGACGTTGAGCAGGGCTTGTCGGCGTTCGCGGCGCACCACTGCGAGCGCGCGCTCGAGCGCGCCCGGCAGCTCGTGGGGGTCCGTCACGCGCTCGCCATGGCCTCCGGAGGCCTCGACATACTTCTCGAATTGGGGCGCGGGCTCGAGGCTGCTGAGCGGCACGGGTGTGCCGCCGCGCGCCGCATGGCCGTCGGCGTATACGCTGCGGGCCGCCCACTCGACTGCGCCCCACTGCCGATTGTTGCAGATCACCGTGAGCACGGGCAGCTTCAGGGCCGCCGCCGTTTGATGGCAGGCGGCAGGGTTTGCGAAGACGTACGAGCCGTCGCCGAGTGCCGCGATGACGACGCGCGTTTCCGCGAGGTCCGCAGCCGATTGGGCGATGCCGAGCGCCGCAGGGAGTCCCCATCCCAGACCGCCCGCGGAAGGCGTCGCGAAATACGTCCCCGGCAGCTCACGCTCGATGAGCTCGCGCTCCACCCAGTACTCGCTCACGATGCAATCATCTCGCGATACGGCCTGATTCAAACACGTCGTGAGCCAGGCTCGTGTCAGACGGCCCTCGCCCGTGATCGTCCTGCGGCGCGCCTCGAGCTCGGCGCGACGTTCGGCGCCGAGCTGCTGGATGCGCCGCGTGCGCGCGGCATAGTCCACGAGGCTGATCGCGGCACGGTGATCCAGAGCAGCGGTGAGCGGCGCGAGCAGCTGCTCGAGCGTCGTCGCGAGCGCCAGGTCCGTGCGGAACGAGCGAATTGGATAGCGCACATAGAGGGGATCGACCCCGATGTGCACGACGCGCGTGCCCGTACGCGGCGACGACACGGCCGGAATCCACGGTACATCCGCATCGACGACCAGAATCAGGTCCGCCCGCTCGAGCGCCACCCGGGTATCGGTGCCGAGGTTGAGAGGATGGCTCGAGGGCAGGCTCACGCGCCGCGGGTGATACTCGACGACACCGATGCCGAAGCGGCGCACGAACTGCCCGAACGCCTGCATGGTCTCGAGCGCCTGCGAGGCCGGGACCGCGCCCGATCCGGAGGTGATGATGATCGGGAGCTCCGCCGCCGCAATCAGCTGCGCGAGGCGCTCCACGTCCCCGGGATTGGGTGCCGGAGCGCGCGGCACCGCTGTCTCGCCCCGCGGCAGCGCGTCGGCCGCGATCTCCTCGGCCAGCACCTCGCGCGGCAGCGTGAGGTAGACGGGGCCGGCGGGAGCGGCTTGCGCGACCGCGAGCGCCCTATCGACGACGATGTCGGCCTGCATCGCATCGCGCAGCTCGTAGTCCCATTTGACGAGCTCGCGCACCAAGGAGCCCTGGTCGAACATTTCCTGCGCCCAGTGGATCGGCGCGTTCCGCGCACCGCGCCGTCCTTGCTCGTGAAGCGGCGTACGCCCGGCGGCGAGCAGCAGGGGGACCTGATCGCGCGCAGCGTTGAGCAGGCCGCACACGCAGTTCGCGGTGCCGACGCTCACGTGAACCATCACGGCCTGCGGCTTGCCGGTCGCGAGCGTATAGCCGTGCGCCATGCCGACCGCGAGGTTCTCGTGCGGACAGACGACGGGAGTCGGGAACGCGAGGCTAGGCGAGCGGCGCTGAGCCGCGTACGCCTCCACGATCGAGGCGAAGTCGGTTCCGGCGTTGACGTACAGATATTCGATGCCGCGGCGCGCGAGCGCCGCAAGCAAGGCTTCAGCAGCGGTCAGCCGAGTCGTCTCTCCGCTCACGCGTACTCCGGCAGCAAGCCCGAAGCCCGCGACCCGCCTCGGGGCGGGCGCGGGCCACTCCCCGAAACGTCGCGGGCGTCAGCTCGTCGCGACTCAGGTCGCCACGAGCTCCGCCGGATCGATCGGCAGCTTGCGAACGCGCTTGCCGGTCGCCGCGTAGATCGCGTTGCAGAGCGCGGGGGGCGCCGAGGGCAGCGCGGGCTCACCGAGCCCCGTCACCAGGACGCCTTCGGTGCGTCGGAACTGCACTTCGACAGGCGGCGCCTGGTTCATGCGCAGCAGATTGAACTCATGGAAGTTCGTCTGCTGGACACGGCCGTGATCGATCGTGATCTGCTGCCCGAGAGCCGCGCTCAAGCCGTCGATGATGCCGCCCTGCACCTGATTCATCGCACCGCTCGGGTTGACGATCTGCGGGCCGCAATCGACGGCAGCCCAGACCTTATCCACCCGCACGGTGCCTTCCGGCGCGACGGTCGCCTGTATCACCTCGGCGACGTAGCCGAGATGGCTGTAGTAGAACGCGACGCCCATGCCGGTGCGCGGCGGGAGCTTCCGTTTGCCCCAGCCGGACATATCGCGGACGAGCTCGAGCACACCGATCACGCGGCCGGTGTCGAAATCCGGCAGTTTCATGAAGCTGCGGCGCGGAGAGGGCGGATTGGGCAGCACGCGGGCCGGGGCGTACAGATCGATGCGGTACTGCAACGGGTCCTTCCCGGCCGCGAGGGCGATCTCGTCGATGAACGATTCGAACGCGTACGCGATCGCGTTGTCGCCCGGCGCGCGCAACGGTCCCGTCGGCACGTTGAGCAGCATCATCGACTGCGCGAATTCCAGGTTCGGCACGAAGCGCGCGGGGAAGGCGCCCGGCTCGAGGTCGGCGCTGTCCGAGACCTTCTCACCGTCCTGAGTGAACGTGATGAAGTGATCGCGGAAGGCGACGAGCTTGCCCTGACCGTCGATGCCGGCCTTGAAGTAGTGATAGCCGGCGGGACGGTAATACTCGTGCTGGATGTCCTGCCGGCGGTTGTTGAGCAGCTTGATCGGCAGGCCTGTGCGCTTCGAGAGGTACGCGGCCTCGACCATGTACCAGGTGCCGAGCCGTCCGCCGAAGCCGCCGCCGCTGCGGACCACGTGCACTGTCACGTCGCTTGGCGGAATACCCAGAGTCTTCGCGACGTTGCCCTGCCCCGCGGCGGGATTCTGCGTCGCCACCCACATCTCGACCTTCCCGTCCTTGAAATGCGCGGTGGCATTGAGGGGCTCGAGATAGGCGTGCGCGATGAAGGGATACTGATAGCTCCCCTCGACCACTTTCGCGGCGCCCGCGACAGCCTTGTCGTAGTCGCCGTCCTTGCGAATGACCTTCCCCGGCGGTTTTCCTGCGAGGTCCGCCGCGGTGCGATTCCACTTCTCGGTGCTCTGACTCGCACCCGGTCCCTCGTCCCACTGCACGGCGAGCTTGTCGAGCGCCTTGTTCGCCGCCCACCAGGTATCACCGATGATGGCGACGCCCGGGACCAGCGTGATCTGCATGCCGTCGGGGACCCAAGGCTGCGAACCTTCGACGATGAATGCGTCATGGATACCGGGAAGCGCCTTGATCTCATCGAGATTGGCACTCACCGCCCGCCCCCCGAATACCGGGCAGCGCTCGTACACGGCGTATTTCATCCCCGGCACCGACTGGTCGATGCCGAAGAGCGGCTTGCCCGTGACGATGAGCGGATTGTCCACGCCCGTGATCGGCTTGCCGATGACGGTGAAGTCCTTGGGGTCCTTCAGCTTGTATTTCGGCATGGCGGCAGCGGCGAACATGCCGCCGCCCGGAGGCCCTCCGCCACCCGGCGGACCACCGCGTCCGGCACCGGGGCGAGCTCCCCGTCCGGGACCTGGGCCGCCCGCGCGAGCTGCTCCCGGCGGTCCTCCGCGTCCCGCTCCCGGCGGCCCCGCTTGACCACCTCTGCCGAAACGGGCCATCGCCGCCGCCATCGCGGCTTGTTGCTTGGCCTGTTCCTTGGCGCCGATGGCGCCGGCGCTGGATGCGAGCGCCCCGTAGCTCAGAGTCCGTCCCGTCGGCGTGTGCCGCACCTTGCTCGGCACCGTGTCGCACTGCTCCTCCGGCACGTGCCACTTTTCGGCAGCGGCCTTGATGAGGAACGCGCGCCCGGCCGCACCGACCTGCCGCAGCGAATCGTAGTTCATCGGAATCGAGAAGCTGCCGCCTGCAAACTGGGCTCCATACAGCCTCGCATCGACCGGCGCCTGCTCGACCTGCACGTCCTTCCAATCAGCGTCGAGCTCCTCGGCGATGATCTGCGGCAGAGCTGTCTTGATGCCCTGCCCGATCTCCGGGTTCTTCGCCATGATGGTGATCGTGCCGTTCGGGGCGATCTGGACGTAAGCGTTGAGCGTGTATTCACGCTCGGCGGCTTTAGGCGCCGCGAGGGCGAATCCCGGAATGCTGAAATCGATCAATAGGCCGCCGCCTGCCGCGGCGCCCACTCTGAGGAAGGCCCGCCTTGATGCCGACTCGGGTTCGCCGGCTAGCGCGCTTTTGCCCGTCTCCACCTGCTGACTGGCCATGATCAAACCTCCCTCGAGTCGGCGGTCGGGAGCCCCGCTGCCTCTTTGATGGCGGCGCGGACGCGGGTATAGGTGCAGCAGCGGCAGATATTGCCGCTCATGCCGTCATCGATGTCCTGATCGCTCGGACGCGGGTTGTTGCCGAGGAGCGAAGCCGCCGACATGAGCTGGCCCGCCTGGCAGTACCCGCATTGAGGCACATCATGCGCAACCCAGGCTTCCTGCAGCTTGCGGCCCATCTCGCTCTCGCCGAGCCCTTCGATGGTCGTCACTTGCGCCGATCCGACCGTGGATATCGGTGTGATGCAGGAGCGCGTCGCGCGGCCGTTCAGATGGACGGTACAGGCGCCGCAAAGGCCCATGCCACAACCGAACTTGCTGCCCTTCAAATCGAGCACGTCGCGCAGCACCCACAGAAGCGGGGTGTCGCCTTCGACATCGACGGTCTCTGCCTTGCCATTGATGGTGATGGTGTAGCTCATGCTCGGGTCCTGGTGATGAACCGACTTAAGGCGCGGCGCCTCCCGCTGCGATCGTACCAGACGGCGGCTACCCGCGCAGTTCTACCCCGTCCGGTGGGCGGGGTGGATCAGGTCCGAAGGGTCAAAAGAGCCGTTACATTCCGATTGGGATGCGAGGCGGGGCCGACAGCTCGCCTCAATGGGCCCGGCTCCGGCGCGCTGAGTTGCGCGCTCAACGCTCTTGACCGGCGCGGCGCATCGCGACTCGCGCGATGGCGGCCCAATCGAGATCGCCGTCGCCGTGCGCGACGGCTTCGAGCAGGCTGTCGCGCACGACCCCGGCGAACGGCATCGGCACGTGAGCTGCCCCTGCCGCCTCGAGCGCCAGGCGCACGTCCTTCAGACCGAGGCGCACCGGAAAGGAGGCCGGCTCGAAACGGCGCTCGGCAATGAGCCGCCCATAGCCCTGGTAGACGACCGAAGCGAACAGCGTGCTCGTCAGGATCTCGAGGAATTGTGCGGCCTCGACGCCGTAGCCCTGCGCAAGCGCCGCGGCTTCCCCCATCGACTCGAGTGCGCTCGCGATCATGAAGTTGCCCGCGAGCTTGACGACGTTCGCCCGCTCCGGCTCAGTTCCGACGGGCCATAGTCGCTGACCGATCGCCTGCAGCAGCGGCTCGACACGCGCGACGGCGAGAGGCGCGCCTGCCACGAGGACATTCAGCTTTGCCTCACGCGCCACTTCGGGCCGCCCGAAAACGGGCGCCGCGACATACTCGACTCCGCGCTCGCGATGGAGTTGCGCGAGTTCCTGGACACAGGCGAGAGAGACCGTCGCGAGATTCACGTGAACGGTGCCCGCGCGCATCCGCTCCAATACGCCCTGGCCGACCAGCACGTCGCGCACGACGGCATCGTCCGACAGCATGCTCATCAGCACATCCGCGCGCGCAGTATCCGCCGGGCCGAACGCCATCTCCGCGCCGAGGGCGGCGAGCTCGCGCA
>DASXNC010000077.1:0-2909 GCA_036495325.1 Steroidobacteraceae bacterium | reverse complement strand
CGGCGTCATCAGATGCGGGATCTATCCCCGCGAGATCGAGCACCGGAAGGCGCGCCGCAAGAGCTATCTCACCGTCTGACTATCTTGCGGTCTGATTTGCGCGCCAGCGGGGCCCTGTACGCGTGAGTTGCGGGTGTCTCCGCCAGAGCCGGCGAGGACAGCCGTCGGTCGCCGCTCGAGTGCGGCGACCCGCCGCTCGAGTCCGGCGTGCTCTCGCTCGAGTGCGGTGTGCTGTTGCTCGACTGCGCGCCGTCGGAGCCTCGCTCGAGCAACACGTCGAATAGCGAGCGGTACTGCTCAGCCACCGCGCTGAGGTCCATCGTGGCGACGGTGGCGCGCGCGCGCCGCCCGATCTCGGGCCAGCGGGCGCGCGCTGCCAGCGCCGTGTCCACGGCGGCAACCAGCGCACCGCCATCGCGGGCTGCAAAAATGAACCCATTTTCACCATCGCGGATCAGCTCCGGAACCGATCCGACCGGCGTGAGGAGCGTGGGCAGCCCGCTCGCGAGGGCCTCGATGATCGCGATGCTGAAGCCCTCGAAATCGCTTGGCAGGATGTAGAGATCCGATGCCCTCAAATAGACATTCACGCGATCGATCGGGCCGAGCATCGTTATTCGTTCGGATCCGGGGAAGCCCGACCGCAGATGCTCGCGAAGCTCCGCCTCGCAGTCATCGTGGCTGTCTCTGCCGCCGCCGGCGATGAGCAGATGCACCTCCGGATGTCGCGTGCTGATCTGCGGCCACATGCGCACGAGCAGATCGATCCCCTTGGCACGGGAGAGCCGCCCGACGTAGATCATCAGAATCGCGCTCGGCGGCAGCCCGAGTTCAACGCGTAGCGCATCGCGCTCGTCGGCTGCCGCAGGACGGAATACGCGCAGGTCTACCGCGTTCGCGATCTGGCTGATTCTCGAGGCGGGCACGCCCGTCTCGAGCAGCCGTTTCTCGAGCGCCTCGGAGAGCGCAATGACACGGTCGGCGTGGATGAGCGCCGCACGCTGCAGCCGCGCGCTCAGGCGATTCGCGATCCAGTCGAGAGGACGGCGCTTTCCGTGGGGAATCTCCGTGAAACCGGGCTCATCGAGCTCGGCGGTGGACTCGACGCGCACGATGCATCGCTTGCCGAGTAGCTTGCCGAGCGGCACCGCAACGAGCGGAATCGTCTTCATGCCCGATACGATGAGCACGTCGTAGCGGCGCGCTTCGCGGATCAGCACAACGGTGAGCCGCGCGAAAAATGCGAGGAGCGGCAAAACAGCGCGCCAGCCGGCGCCTTTCAACACGCCACCAGGCGCGAGACGGCGAACACGCACCGAGCCGATGCGCTCCTCGGCCGGGCTGGGCGGATGGGTCTGGCGGGTGATTACTCCCACCTCGAGTCCGATCTCCGCAAGCTTCGCGGACAGCCGCGCCACCATGAGCTCGACGCCGCCGATCTGTGGCGGAAAGAGCTCCTCCGTGAGCCACAGGATCCTCGGCGTGGTCTGCGCCGCACGCTGCGCGGAATCGTCTATCGGAGTGGTCGATTGCATTCTCCGCGAGTCTCCCTTCGCCTCGCGGTATCCCGAAAAGGTTGTATCTCTACAGATGGAAAAGCAAGCAGTGTGCCCATTCCTGGGGCAACGAGGCGCTGCTGCAAGTAATTGAGCATGCAGCCAAAAATGGAGGTTGCACGGGCGCTTGAAAGGTTCCTGAAAGCTTTCAGGCGTTCCGCTTTTGTGCGGTTGCTGCCGGGCGCAGCACGCCTTGCAATTCCGCGCCGGCGGAGCTCTGTCCGTCCGCGCGGGGCGTTATTGCCCCGCGCCCTCGTGCGGCTGCCTCGGCGCGGAGACGCCGAACTCCGGCGGCGGATTCTTCTTGAAATAGTTCGCCCGCGCGATGATGTAGGCGCGGATCGCCTCGGTATCGGAGGGCTTCAGTATCGACGCAAAGGAGTCCATCCCCCGCTCGGCGAGCACGCCTCTCAGCACCACCTGATCGAAGCCGAGCTGGGTGTAGAGCAGCGGTGTGCGCGTGAGATCCGGAAAATTCGAGCCGCGCGTCTGCCCGTTCTCGCCGTGGCATGCCGCGCAGAAGTGCGAGTACCGTTCCGCCCCGGCCTGCACCAGTGCCGCGTCGACGGTGGCGGGCGGCGGTGCGAGCGGCCGGCGGGTGTAGGGTTTGGGCGGCGGGAGCTTGGCCCTGCCGTCGAGCGCGAACACCAGCAGCCGCGAATAATTCGGCGCGTAATAACCCTCCCGCTGATTGCCGCCGGCACTCACCGCGACGTACTGGCGGCCATCCAGCGCAAAGGTGATCGGCGGCGCATTGACCCCGGTCTGCGTCGGGAAGCTCCACAGCTTCTGACCGGTGCGCGCGTCGTATGCGCGCACCTCCTGCGAGTCGCCGCCGCTCTGGAACACGAGGTCACCCGCCGTCGCGACCGCACCGCCCGTGCCTCCCTGACTGGTGGAATCGCCGCGCCAAACGACCTTGCCCGTGACCGGATTTAGGGCCTGCAGATAGGCGACGAATCCGCTCTTCGCCTCCGGATGATCGCGGTAATAGTCGAATTGCGTGCCGAACACGATGCCAAGGTTGTAGCCCAGCGGGCTCGGCGCGTACTTCGGGTCATTGATCATCGGGAAATACGCGTGCTGGGTCGGGACGTACATCAGGCCCGTCTGTGGGCTGTACGCGTTCGCCTCCCAGCCGTGAGCACCCTGCACGCCCGGAGCGAGGTTGAATGGCCGGCCGGCGGGGTAGCGCGCCTCCGGCTTCACGCGTGGCCGTCCGGTCTCCGGATCGACGCCATCAGCCCAGTTCACCTCCGTGAAAGGACGGGCGTGCAGCAGCTTTCCCGTCGCCGCGTCGATCATGTAGAAGAAGCCGTTCTTCGAGGGCTGCAGGATGACGTGCTTCTTATG
>DASXNC010000076.1:0-8076 GCA_036495325.1 Steroidobacteraceae bacterium | reverse complement strand
GTCGGCTTTCGGGATCGCACCCAGAGCGGCACCAATCTCATGGGGCGCATCCGCCGTTTCCTGCAGCGAGCCGAGCTCGACGAGAACGAAGCGAACATCCTGCGCGGGCTGCTGACCGCCGTTCAGCAGCGCCGCCGGCCGGCGGGACACAGGTCGCGCGACGGCCGCGGCCCAGAAGAAGCATGATCCGGCCTATCTATCTCGACTACGCGGCGACGACGCCGGTCGATCCCGCCGTCGCAGCGGAGATGGTCCGGTGCCTCACAGCGCCAGATGAGTTCGGCAATCCCTCGTCGGGACATGCTTTCGGGCGGACAGCCGCGGCGCTCATCGAGCGCGCGCGCGCGCAGGTCGCAGCGCTCGTCGGCGCGGGGACGGAGGAGATCGTCTTCACCTCGGGTGCAACCGAGTCCAACAATCTCGCAGTGCTCGGGGTTGCGCGCGCGAACGCCGACCGCGGTCGCCACCTCGTCTGCTCGCGGATCGAGCACAAGTCGGTCCTCGATGTGTGCAAGCGACTCGAGCGGGAGGGATTCCGGGTCACGTGGCTCACGCCCGAGGCCTCGGGGCGCATCGACCGCCAAGCGGTTCGGGCGGCGCTGCGACCGGACACGGTGTTGGTGTCGATCCAGCACGTGAGCAATGAGATCGGAGTGATCCAGGATATCGGCGCGATCGGCGAGGCGTGCCGCGAAGTGGGCGTCCCCTTTCATACCGATGCGGCACAGAGCGCAGGTCGGATCTCCGTCGACGTGACCCGTCTCCCCGTGGATTTCATGTCGTTCACGTCGCACAAGATCTATGGCCCGAAAGGCATCGGGGCGCTCTACGTTCGGCGCGGTGCTCGAGCGCTGCTCGCGCCGCAATCCTTCGGAGGCGGGCAGGAGCAAGGCTTGAGGCCGGGCACGTTGGCGACGCATCAGATCGTCGGCTTTGGTGCCGCGGCCGAGCTCGCCGCAAAGATGCTCACGGTCGAGCTGGAGCGAATCGGGCAGCTTCGCGACCGTCTTTGGGGCCGCCTCGAGAGCCTGCCCGGTACCCATTTGAACGGCGCGGCTCCGGCGACCGTACCGCACATTCTCAACGTGTCCTTCGAGGACGTGGATGGTGAGAGCCTCGTGACCGCACTCGACTCGCTGGCCGTCTCGACGGGCTCGGCCTGCAGCTCGGCAAGCGGTGACCCGTCGTATGTGCTGCGAGCGCTCGGTCGCAGCACGCGGCTCGCCGAGAGCTCGCTCCGGCTGAGCCTCGGCCGATTCACGACCGCCGAGGAGGTCGAATGCGCGGCCGCCTGGGTCCGGGAGGAGGTGACCCGGTTGCGCCGCGCGGCTCCGGGGGCGATCGGCTCGATCGGCGGCGCTGCCTGCCCGACGGGCGGCCTTCGAGCGCTTGATTCGGACCCCGGAGCCCGCATACACAGTGAAAGGCCAGCTGGCCGGAAGGTGTCCGGGGACGCGAAAGCCGCCGGGGATGCGAAGGCCGCCGGGGATGCGAAGGCCGCCGGGGATGCGCCAGCTCACCCGCGGGCCTGGCCGCCGCCTGGGGCGGGGCCCGACCGCGGCATCGCGGCCCGGGAATCGGCCACGGACGGGCTCGGGGCTGAGGTATACCGGTTATTCCGAGAGCTCCCCCGGGCGGGACGGTTTTCCGGTGACGCCGAGGGCGCCACGGAGGAGGATACGGTGCTCCACGGCGAGGCCGGGGGGCCGGCCGAGGAAGTGTGGGTGCGCTTTCACGTGAGGCTCGACGGAGACACTGTGAAGGACGCACGTTTTGAGGCGCGTGGATGTCCGCATACTCTGGCGGCGGCGGCGTGGATCGCTTCGCGCCTGCCGGGTCGGCGCCGCTCCGAGGGCGTTCCCGGGAGCCCGCAAGAGTGGGCCCGCCAGCTCGGGGTGCCGGTCGAGAAGCTCGGTCGGCTCCTCGTCCTCGAGGATGCGCTGATCGCGTGTGGACTCTTGCATATGGAGACTAATCGCAGGTAGCCATGGCCATCTCTCTTACCGATGCGGCAGCAAGCCGGGTGCGGACGTTCCTCACCTCGAGAGGGTCCGGATTGGGGCTCAGGCTTTCGGTTCGGCGGACGGGGTGCTCCGGGTTCGCGTATGTCGTGAACTACGCGGAGGAGACTCGGCCCGACGACGTGGTCTTCGAGGATCACGGCGTGAAGGTGTTCGTCGATCCGGCGAGTCTTACGCTCATCGATGGCACGATCATCGATTTCGTCAAACACGGTCTCAACGAAGCCTTCCGCTTCCACAATCCGAACGTGAAGGGCGAGT
This sequence comes from Steroidobacteraceae bacterium, assembly GCA_036495325.1. GTDB lineage: Bacteria > Pseudomonadota > Gammaproteobacteria > Steroidobacterales > Steroidobacteraceae > JASHUC01. The sequence goes on along the minus strand of DASXNC010000076.1, from coordinate 5,794 downwards.
GCGGCTGCGGAGAGAGCTTCAGCGTTTGAGTCGGGTGGCGCGGCTGCCCCTTCCGAGGTAGACTTCGCGCGGCGCGAAGCGCCGCTCAATGCCCCGAGGAGGTTCATTCGAAATGGCGCTCGAGCGCACCCTATCAATCGTCAAGCCCGACGGCGTGAGCCGCAATCTCATCGGGGAGGTCTATCGCCGCTTCGAGCAGGCCGGGCTGTCGGTCGTTGCCTCGCGCATGCTGCACCTCTCGACCCGTGAAGCGGAAGGTTTCTACGCCGTCCACAGGGAGAGGCCGTTCTTCCGGGATCTCGTCCGCTACATGTCGTCGGGACCGGTCGTCGTGCAGGTGCTCGAGGGCGAGAACGCCATCGCGAAGAATCGCGAGATCATGGGCGCGACGGACCCGAACAAGGCTGCGAAAGGGACGATCCGCGCGGACTTCGCCGAAAGCATCGAGCGCAACGTCGTGCACGGCTCCGATTCGCCGGAGACGGCCGCGTTCGAAATCGGCTACTACTTCGCGACGACGCAGATTTTCCCGCGCAGCTGATCCTCGAGCGGGACGCAGCGCAATGCAAACCCGCCCCGCTCAAACTCGCATCATGCAGACCGCCGCCACCGAGCGCACGAACCTGCTCGACTTTCCGAGGCCGGAGCTCGAGGCCTACGTGACCGAGCTCGGCGGCAAGCCATTTCGCGCGCGGCAGCTTCTCAACTGGGTCTACAAGCGCGGCGAGGGTCGCATCGCGTGCATGACCGATCTTGCGAAGGACTTTCGGGCCCGGCTCGCCGAGCGCGCGGAAGTGCGGCCTCCGAGGATCGTCGAGGTGCAGCAATCGGCGGACGGGACCCGCAAGTGGAAGCTCGAGGCCGACGCCGCGCAGGCCTTCGAAATGGTCTATATCCCGGAGGACGACCGGGGCACGCTCTGCATATCCTCGCAGGTGGGCTGCGCGCTCGATTGCTCGTTCTGCTCCACCGCGCAGCAGGGCTTCAACCGCAATCTCACCACGGGCGAGATCATCGGCCAGGTCTGGCTCGCCAACCGCGAGCTCGCCGGGGCCGACGCCTGCGAGGCACCGGGCACCGGCTCGGCTCACCCGATCGTCTCCCGGCTCGAAGGCGGACGTCCTGCAACCGAGCGGGCGGTCACGAACGTCGTGTTCATGGGCATGGGCGAGCCGCTCGCGAACTTTCGCAACGTCGTGGCTGCGTGCCGGATCCTGCTCGATGACTACGGCTTCGATCTCTCGCGGCGGCGCGTGACGCTTTCCACTTCAGGTCTCGTGCCGCAGATCTACCGCTTGGCGGAGGAGGTCAACGTCGCGCTCGCCGTGTCACTGCACGCGCCCGACGACGAGCTGCGCAACGAGCTCGTGCCGATCAATCGCAAGCATCCGATCGCGGAGCTGCTCGAGGCCTCCTGGCATTATCTCGACGAGCGTAACGGCCGCAGCGTGACGTTCGAGTACGTCATGCTCGACGGCGTCAATGACTCACCGGCGCAGGCGCAGCGCCTCGCGCGCCTGCTCGCGGGCCGGCCCGCGAAGGTCAATCTCATTCCCTTCAATCCGTTCCCCGGTACGCGCTACCGGCGCTCTCCCGCCGAGCGGATCGTGCGCTTTCGCGACGAGCTGATGCGACGCGGCCTGATTGCGACGATCCGGCGCACGAGGGGCGAGGACATCGACGCCGCGTGCGGTCAGCTCGCGGGGCGCGTGATAGATCGCACCACCGTACGCCTCGGAGGCAGGAAGATGAGCCTGATCGTTGAGCGATGAGTGCGCGGTTCGCGCTCGCGGCTGTGCTCTGCGCGACGCTCGCCGCCTGCGCCGGCAAGCCCCGCGTCGACAACAAACCCCCCGAGCGGCCGATCATGAAGCCGGACCCTCAGGGGGCCGCCACGTACAACGTCGAGCTCGGCGTCGCGTACATGGAGCGCGGCGAGCTCGCGGTCGCGCAGGACAAGCTCGAGCGCGCCTTGAAGGAGGCTCCCCGCGATCCGGAGGTGCACAGCGCGCTCGCGTTGCTCGAGGAGCGGCTCGGCAATCCTGCCGGGGCGGATCACGAGTTCCGCGAGGCGATACGGCTCGCGCCGCAGCGTCCGGACTTCGTCAACAACTACGCGGTGTATCTCTGCCGTACGCACCGCGTGGACGAGGGCGTCAAGCAGCTCCTGGCGACTGCCCGCAATCCGCTCTATTCGACGCCCGAGGCGGCCTACACGAATGCCGCGGTGTGTCTGAGGAGCGAGCACCGGGACGCGGAAGCGAAGCGGGCGCTCGAGAGCGCCGTGGCACTGCGGCCCGGCTTTGCGGAGGCGGTATTCCAGCTCGCCGATCTCGAAGTGCAGCAAGGCGAGCTCGCCGATGCCCAAGCACGCATCAATCATTACATCGAGACGTACACGGCGACGCCCGATCTGCTGCTGCTCGGCGTACGCGTCTCGAAGGCGCTGCACGATCCCTTCGGCCAGCAGCGCTACGAGCAGCGTCTGCGCGTCGATTTCCCCAACTCGCCGCAGACCCAGGCGCTCGCCAGCTCGAATCAGCACGCCGGGTGATGCAGCCGTGGCTGCCGCCCAATCGGAATCGTCCTCTGTCGGCGCTCGCCTCAAGAGCGCGCGCGAGGGCGCCGGGCTGACGGTGATCCAGGCCGCGGAGCGGCTGCATGTCGATCCTCATCTGGTCGAGGCGCTCGAGGGCGATCGGTTCGAGGAGCTCGGCGCCTCCGTGTACGCGCGCGGGCACATCCGTCGCTATGCGGAGCTCGTCGGCGAGTCCTCGAGCGAGCTGCGGGAGCTCTATTCGACGAGCGCGCATGCGGCGCACAGGATCGACCTCACGCGCGTGCCGAAAGGACAGGATTCAGCAGGCGCTTCCAGCGCGCTGCTCGTTCCGGCCGTCCTTGTCGTCGCCTTCGTCGCCGTCATCGGCACGGTGTGGTGGGTCGCCGGCACTTTGAATGCTTCCCGTCTGTCGCATCGGGGCACCGCACCCGCACGGCAGTCGGCGCGAGCCGTTCCCTCCGTCGACGGTCGGGAGGCTGCCGCCGGGCCCGCCGTGACAGCGCCGGACGGGGCGGCCCCGAGCGCGACCGCCGTCGCGCCCGCGCCCGCTGCGGCGCTGACGGCCGGATTGCCGCCCGGTCAGCGTCCGCCGGGTGAGGGCACGCTTCCCGAGTCGACACACTCCCGGCCGGCGGTCCCGGCGAAGGCGACGGCGCTGCGCATGCATTTTGCGGAGGACAGCTGGGCCGAAGTTTACGACGCGCGCGGGGAGCGGTTGTTTTACGATATCGGCTCGGCCGATTCCACGCGAACGGTGAGCGGCATGCCGCCCCTGAAAGTCGTGCTCGGCAATCCGGTGGGAGTATCGCTGGAGCTCGACGGGCGGCCCGTCTCCGTACCGGACGGCGCCCAGCGCAATGTGACTTTGGAGTTTCGCATCACGCGCTCGGGTCATTCCGCCCCGGCGCATCTCGCAGCCGCCGGCGAGCACGCCTCGACCGCCAGCGTTCAGGCTCCTTGAGAGGATCCCGTTGATCCGACAAATCGCCGCCGTGCGCGGCATGAATGACGTTCTGCCCGCCGACATCGCGGCGTGGCAGCAGCTCGAGCGTATCGCGCGGGACCTGCTCGAAGCTTACGGCTATGCCGAGATCCGCGTCCCGGCGGTCGAGCACACTGAGCTCTTCGAGCGGGCGATCGGCGAGCACACGGACGTCGTCGAGAAGGAGATGTACACCTTCACGGATCAGGGCGGGGAGAGCCTCACGCTGCGGCCAGAGGCGACCGCAGGCGTGGTGCGCGCGGTCATCGAGCACGGCATGCTTCGAGGTCAGCGGCACAAGCTCTGGTGCATGGGGCCGATGTTCCGCCACGAGAAGCCGCAGAAGGGCCGCTTCCGCCAATTTCATCAGGTCGATGTGGAGGCGATCGGATTCGCGGGCCCGGACGTGGATGCCGAGCTCATTGCACTCACCGCGCGCCTCTGGAATCGCTTGCAGATCACGCGCATCGCGCTGCAGCTCAACTCGCTCGGCACGGCCGAATCCCGCCGCGCCTACCGTGCCACGCTCACCGACTACTTTCGGGCTCGAGACGCGCAGCTCGATGCGGACAGCCGGCGCAGGCTCGAAGGCAATCCGCTTCGCATCCTCGACAGCAAGAATCCGGAGATGCAGGAGCTCATCGCGGGCGCTCCGCTGCTCACGGAGCATCTCGATGCGGAGTCGCGGGCGCATTTCGATGCGCTGCGCACGGCGCTCGATGCGATGGGAATCGCATACCGAGTGAATCCGCGCCTGGTGCGGGGCCTCGATTATTACAGCCGCACCGTGTTCGAGTGGACCACCGATGCGCTCGGCGCGCAGGATGCGGTCTGCTCCGGGGGCCGGTACGATGGGCTGATCGAGCAGCTCGGCGGGGAGCCGACCCCGGCCGTCGGCTTTGCGCTCGGTGTGGAGCGCGTCGTGGAGCTGCTGCGGCTCGAGGGGCGACCCGCGGAGCCGCGCCCGCCCGACGTGTACGTCATCGCGAGCGGCGAGCGCGCGGGCGGGGCGGCGCTGCAGCTCATCGAATCCCTGCGCAATGCGCTGCCTGGGCGCCGCTTCGAGCTCGGGCTCGGCGGGGGAGCCTTCAAGGCCCAGTTCCGGCGCGCCGACCGCAGCGGAGCCCCGCTCGCCGTCATTCTCGGGGACGAGGAAATCGCCCGGGGCTGCGCAGCGTTGAAACCTTTGCGGCGCGACGCGGGTCAGATCGAGTGTCCGCTCGCGGCGCTCGCGGGCCGGATCGAGGCGGCGCTCGACTCGCCAGAGTGAATTAAGGGTTTTTTGGGGGACTTTCTCGCGTGGACGACTATCTCTCCGATAAAGAGCAAGTGGAGCAGGTAAAGGCCTGGCTGCGCGCGAACGTGCCGTGGATTCTCGGTGGCATCGCCGTCGGCGGCCTCGCAATCGGCGGCTGGCGCTGGTGGCAAGGGCATACCGACCAGCTCGCTTTGCAGGCCGGTGCCCAGTACCAGCAGGTCCTCCTGGCGTTCAATGCCGGCGACAAGGCTCGCGGACTCGCACTGGTCGACGAACTCGAGCGCGATCACGCGGGCTCGCCCTACACGGATCAGGCGAATCTCGCCGCGGCTCGCGTGCTCGTCGAGACGAACGAGCTCGAGCGCGGGGCGCAGCGCCTCGCGACCGTCGAGCGCAATTCGCATGACCCGGAGCTCGCGACGATCGCAAGGCTGCGGCTCGCGCGCGTGCAGGTGTCCCTCGGCAAGTTCGACGAGGCGCTCGCGACGCTCGGGGCGCCCCTCACTGGCGCCTTCGCGTCGCGCTACCACGAGGTGCGTGGGGATGCCTACTACGCCAAGGGCGACAAGGCGGCTGCACTGGATGAATATCGCGCGGCGCGCCTCGCCGCAGGACCGACGCTCGCGGAGAACGACGTGCTCAATCTCAAGATCAATGATTTGACCGGCGCGGCCGATGCGGCCGCGCATCGCAAAGAGACAGCGCAGGCCGGCGCTTCGGCAAACGTGCGCAGTGCCTCAGGGGCAGGAAGCGCTGCGGCGGTAGCCGCGCCCCACTCCTCACGTAACGCGGGCTCGAGGTAGTCGCGTGCGCACTCGCTTCGTTTTGCTCACCCTGGCGCTCACGGCGCTCATCGCCGCCTGCTCGAAAGAGAAGCCGATCGATCAGCCGAAGGCGCTCGTGCCGTTCACTGCCTCGCTGCGCGTCGAGCGAGTTTGGTCGGCGAGCGTCGGCGGCAGCCACAAGACTCTGCGGCTCGGTCTCAACCTCGCGG
>DASXNC010000075.1:0-2060 GCA_036495325.1 Steroidobacteraceae bacterium | reverse complement strand
CGATCTGCTCGCGCTCAAAGTCGAGGCGTCCTGCGCGCGCGCGCTCGCGGCACTTATTTGATTTGACGCGGTGCGAACGGTCGGGTGATTACCCGCTGCCCTCGACAATCACTTCCGCTTCACGATCGGCCCTTGCGCAAGCTCGTAGCATCGCCTCGGAAGAGAACGGCATCGCGATGTTCCCCCGAGCATCCACGGCGATGAGCCCGCCCTTGCCGCCCGTCGCCTTTATCATCTCGATCACCTCGAGGGCGGCGTCCTCGAGCCTCAGGCCCTGAAGTTTCACGCGCGCCGCCACTTCGCTCGCCGCCGTGAAGCGCATGAAATATTCACCCGCACCGGTTCCCGACACGGCGCACACGCCGTTCTCCGCAAATGTGCCCGCGCCGATGATCGGCGAGTCGCCCACGCGCCCGACGTGTTTGTCGGTGAGCCCGCCGGTGGATGTGGCCGCGGCCAGGTCGCCCTGCGCATCGAGCGCTACCGCACCGACGGTTCCCGCCGGATGCCAGGGGATCGACGCAGCCGCACTCGCGGAGCCCGAGTCCCCGCCTCCTGCGGCGCGGGCGTGCTCGAGCTCAGCGAGGCGACGCGGCGTCACGAAGTACTCGTCCGGCTCGAGCGCAAATCCGTGCTCCACCGCGAACTGCTTCGCGCCCTTCCCCGCGAGCAGGACGTGGCGGCCGTGTTCCAGGACGGCGCGCGCGAGGTCTATGGGGTGAGCGATATGGCGGATGGCCGCGACGGCGCCGGCGCGCCGCCCGCGTCCGTCCATCAGCGCCGCATCGAGCTCCGCGAAACCCTCGTGATTGAGCACGGAGCCGCGCCCCGCGTTCAGGACGCCCGAGGCTTCCATGACTCGCACGGCGCTCTGTACCGCATCGAGCGCGCGCCCGGCAGTGCTCAGGATTTGGATACCGGCATCGAGTGCACCTTTCAGCGTCTCGCCGATCGCGCGCACTTGCTCTGCCGGGAGCCGGCGCGGCCGCGTCCCGGCGCCGCCATGAATTGCGAGCACCCAGCGAACGGGAGCGGCCGTCGAGCGTGTCAGGCCTGTCGGGCCTGTCGGGCCTGTCGGGCCTGACATTATTTCACCCTCGGGATCGGCGGCGCCGCGCGCTGGAAAACCGGTTTGATCGCGAGGCTCGACTGAATATGCGCAACGCCCGGGATGCGCGTGAGGATGTCGAGCATGAAGCGCTGGTAGCTCGCGAGATCGGAGGCCACGACCCGCAGCAGATAGTCCCCCTGGCCTGTCATCAAATGACAGCTCATCACCTCGGGCACATCTGCGATGCGCCGCTCGAAGACCTTCAGTGTCTCCTCCGTCTGCCGCTCGAGGGTGACCGACACGAACATGGTTATGCCCACCCCGAGCCGCTCCTCATCGAAGCGCGCGCTGAACCCCGAGATGAAGCCCTCCTCCTGCAGTCGCCGCACGCGCCGCAGCGTCGGCGTGAGCGACAGCCCGATTTCCTCGGCGAGCTCGCGCCAGCTGATGCGACCGTCCTTCGCAAGGAGCTGGAGGATACGGGAGTCGATTTTGTCGAGCTCTGTGTCGGCCATTTTCCTACTTTCCAGGGTGCTTTAGTGCATTCATGCTAATCGAAAGGCAGTTTCAGTCCAATATTGGCACATTTACGCTCCATCACGCGCGCTATCGTATTCCCATGCGCCCCCCCGTGGTCTCCTTCGAGCTCTTCCCGCCGCGCGACGCCGAGTGCGAGACGCGGCTCTGGGCAACGCTCGATCGGCTCGCGCCGCTTGCCCCGCGCTTCGTCTCGGTTACCTACGGCGCGGATGGTTCGACGCGCGAGCGTACCCACCGCATCGTCGAGGCCATACAGCGCCGAACGCCGCTCTGCGTCGCGCCTCATTTGACGTGTGTCGGCGCTGCGCGCGAGGAGATCCTCGAGATCGCGCGGGATTACTGGCACACCGGTATCCGGCACGTCGTTGCGCTGCGCGGCGACCCGCCGGTGCCGCGCAAGGACCCTGATACGCTGGCAGATGACCTCGCCGGGGCACGTTACGTTCCGCACCCCGACGGATTCCCATTC
>DASXNC010000074.1:0-2327 GCA_036495325.1 Steroidobacteraceae bacterium | reverse complement strand
GACACCGGGAAGCGCCTCGAGCGCAACGCGGTCGCAGGGCACGCACCCGTCGTGACGCTCGAGCAGCAGCCGGCTCAACTCGACGACGTTGCGGGCCTTTGCGTTGTAGAGGCCGACGGTTTTCAGGAAAGGGAGGACGCCCTCGACCCCGAGCGCGAGCAGCGCTTGCGGCGTATTCGCGACGGGGAAGAGCTTGCGCGTCGCGGCATTGACGCTGCGGTCGGTCGTGTGGGCGGAGAGGACGACGGCGACGAGCAGCTCGAAGGGACTTCCGTGCTCGAGCTCCGTCGTGGGTTCGGGATTCGCAGCCGCGAGCCGGCGGAAGATCGCCCGGCGCCGGACAGGATTCACGCCGGCATCCCGTGCGCCGCGAGCTTGCGCGCGGCTAGCTCGGCGGCGCGCTCGCCGACGCGCCGCTCGGTTCGAGCGCCATGCGCGAGGAACCGAGCCCTGTTCAGGTGTGCCGGGGGCACTGCATCCGGAGCGCCCGCAACGGCGCTCGCCGGCCTCATCTCGATACAGTCGACAGGACACGGGGCGATGCAGAGCTCGCACCCGGTACAGAGCGCAGCGACGACCGTGTGCAGGAAGCGCGGCGCGCCGACGATTGCATCGACAGGGCAGGGCGGCAGGCACTTCGCGCAACCGATGCATCGGTCCTCATCGATGACGGCGATCCGGTGCGGTCCTTCGGAACCGTTTGCCGGATCAAGCGGCAGCGGTGCGCGCCCTGTGAGGCGCGCGAGCGCATCGATCAGTGCCGCGCCGCCCGGCGGGCAGTGATTGATGTCCGAATCCCCGCGGGCGATGGCTTCCGCATAAGGTCTACAGCCGGAATAGCCGCAGCGCGTGCACTGCGTCTGCGGCAGCAGCACGTCGATCGCGGCGGCGAGCTCCGCCTGCCGCACCGCGCCTGCCTCGCATTCATCCGGCATCGCGCGCCTCAACTCACCCGCATGCCCGGCGCGGCGCCGCTGTCGGGCGCGAGCAGGTACACGCCGGGCCCTTCCGCGCTCGCCGCGAGCACCATGCCTTGCGACACGCCGAACTTCATCTTCCGCGGGGCGAGGTTCGCGACGACGACCGTGAGGCGGCCTTCGAGCACGGCGGGATCGTAGGCCGATTTGATACCCGCAAACACCGTTCGTGTCTCGGAGCCGAGATCGAGCGTGAGCTTGAGGAGCTTGTCGGCTCCCTCCACACGCTCTGCGGCCGTGATCCGCGCGACGCGCAGATCGACGCGGCGGAACTCGTCGATTGAGATCGTGTCGGGCGCGGTGGGCGCGTGCGAAGCACTGCCGGTCGCAGCGGGCGCATGCGAGGCACTCGCCGGCGCGGCTGGCGCGGACTCGGCGCCCGAGGGCCGCTTTTCCGTGTTCATCTCGGGGGTCTCCCGGTCGGTTCCGAAGAGCGCATCGAGCTGTTTCGGGTCGACGCGTGTCATGAGGTGCGAGTACGGCGCGATCCGCTCGGGAAGCTCCGCGGCATCGCGCCAGGCGAACGGCCGGCCGAGGCCGAACAGCTCCTTGGCGACGCGCTCGGCGAGGGCCGGCAGCACGGGCGCGAGCAGCACGCTCGCCAGCTTGAATCCGTGCAGGGCCCGCGAGCAGGTGTCCTGCAGCTCGCTTCGGCTCTGCGGCTCCTTCGCGAGAATCCAGGGACGGTGCGCGTCGAAATCCTGATTGGTCCGGTCCGCGAGGGCCATGATCTCGCGCATTGCGCGTGCGAAGTCGCGCGCCTCGTAGTGCTGTGCGACCGCGCGCGCGACGGCCGCCGCCTCCGCGGCGAGCGCTGCGCGGTCACCCTCGTACCGAAGCTCGCCGCCGAACTGGCGGGTGATGAAGCTCGCGGCACGGCTCGCGATATTGACGTACTTGCCGATGAGATCGCTGTTCACGCGCGCCAGAAAATCGTCCGGGTCGAAGTCGAAATCCTCGACCCCTGGATTCAGGCGCGCCGCGAGATAGTAACGCAGCCACTCCGCGTTCAAGCCGACCTCGAGGTAGCGCTGCGGGGAGAGCCCCGTACCGCGCGACTTCGACATCTTCGCGCCCGCGACCTGAATGTGCCCGTGCACCCACACGTGATCGGGAACCCGATAAGGGGGGGCCGCGAACTCGAGCATCGCGGGCCAGAAGAGCGTGTGAAAGTAGATGATGTCCTTGCCGATGAAGTGGATCTGCTCGGTGTCGGGGGCGGAGAGGAACTCGACGAAGCTGCGCGTCTCCCCGTGCGCGCGTGCCCCGCCGCTCTCGAAGTAGCTCTCGAGGGAGGCGAGGTAGCCGATCGGCGCATCGAGCCAGACGTAAAAGTACTTGCCCGGCGCG
>DASXNC010000073.1:0-7202 GCA_036495325.1 Steroidobacteraceae bacterium | reverse complement strand
AGTAGGCCCACATCTCTCGCCAATCGAGCGGCCAATCAGCGCCATAGCCCAGCAAGCTGCGTGACCGGAACCATTCGGGCCGGAAGCGAAGCGACACCATGGCGAAATGCACGGTCGATCCGCCGACCGCCTTGCCGCTGTTGTTGCTGCCGAGCTGGACCGGATTGCCTCCGGTCGAGATCCGATCGTCCGTCCAGTAGAGCTTGGTCTGCTCCGCCTCATCGGAGGCGAAATCCTCGAGCGGGCGAAACCACGGCCCGGCATCGAGCGCGACGACGGTGAATCCCGCTTCCGCCAGCCGACAGGCGAGCGTGCCTCCGCCCGCTCCTGTCCCGATGATGACGAAATCCACCTCATCGTCAGGGCGAAACTGCCGCATCGGCATCCATGCGCCCGGACGAAACACATCGGGCGCACGGCCGTTCACGGCGCGCGGCTCGTTGAACGGGTCATCCGGCATGGCGTGCGCCGAGCGGCATGCGCGCCTCAGCGGATGCGCTGATTGATGCGACGGGTGCCTGCGGCATCGTCGTCACGTGCTTGCGCCGGCTCCCACGGATCGCGCTCGTCGTAGCCCATGCGGACGTAGCCGCGCGGGCTCGCGGGACCCCCGTAACCCATCTCGCTCCAGGCGGTCGGATACGACCAGTAAGCGTCGACGATGTCCGTGAGCAGGCGCTGATTGAAGAAGGTCTTCGGCGGCATGCCGCCCCAGGCGGAATCGTGCAGCTCCCCTGCTCCATGCGCTTAAGGAACGCATCCTGCTCGGCCGATGCAAGCTCGCGAAACGTCCGGCCGTGCGCGGCCCGCGATTCGGCGTCGAGGGCCTTGATTCCGCGCCGCCACGCCTCGCGCTCGCGCGGCATCTCAGCCGCGCGATAGCCGTCCTGGCGATCGATGTGCAGCTTGCGATCGACCAGCTCCGCGACGGGAATGGGGGCCCGGTGCGCCGGCTGCGGCGTCACGCGAGCCGCGATCGCGCGCACGGTCTCGAGCTCGTGGACGTTGAAGAAGCGCGGCTCCTGCGGAGTTCTGAGCCGCTCGTCGATGACGTCGCGCGTCTTCTCGTTCCACGAAGGCGAGTGGCGCTTCGTGAGCACGTCGTACCCCGGGTAGCGCTCTGGACCGTGCTTAAGCGTGGGGCCGCTCCTTGAGCAGGTGAAGCGCAGCGAGACCCGCGAGCGCGAGCCCGGTGAAGCTCGGTGGCGCCGGTAACGGCGGCCCGTTGAGGACGTTCTGAGTCCAGTTGCGCCAGCCGCCCATGTTCCGCCCGATGCCGAAGAGGTGAAATCCCACGCCCGCAAAGCCGAGCAGTGCGGTGAGTCGCAGCCACGCGCGCGCGATACGTCTCCGGCGCGGCGAAGCGCTCGCCGCCGCGCCGATCAGCAGTGCCGCGCTCACCGGGGGAACCGTGACGGGCGCGTACATCGCAGGGTTGTGATAGGCGCCGCGGAAATGCAGCAGCCCGGCCTCAGCCACCGTGCCGAGAATGCCGGCCCCGCTCACCGCAGCGAGCAGCCGCCCCGCGGACAAGCCGAACACACGCGCCGATCGTCCCCGCGGCGTGTGGCGCACCTCCTCGGCCGCAGCGCCGAGCAGTCCCGCAAGCAGGATCGCCATCGGAGCGCCGAGCGGCGCGCCGTAGAACACGTTCTGCCAACCGAGCCGTCCGGGACGCTTCAGAACGTTGTAGATATGAAAGCCCGTGCCCGCGAGCCCCGTGAGCGCCGCCACTGAGAACGCCGCCTGGCGTGCGCGGTGCGCGAGCGGCCGCATGTCGGCCGTGCCGTGGGCGGAGACGGCGAGCGTCAGGGCCGAGATCGCAGGCGGCGCGAACATGAATCCATTCTTGAACGAACCGCGATAGTGCTCGATGCCGCTGTCGAGCAGCACCGACATGGCGAGCAGCCCCGTCGCGCGATTGAGACGGTGCGCTGCTCGCACGTGCGCGCCGGAGCGGGCGCGGTTGTCGAGGATGCGGCGATACAATTCAATCCTTTCTGCCCAACTGGGTCCTCGGCGGCAGTCACTCTCTTCAACTCTCTTGCAGCGACCGGGTTCCGACCGGGGCAGCGCTCTTCAACGTGAGCCCGGCGTCGATCCTGCCCGGCATCGGGAGCACCCACCGATCGCATTACCCTCAGCGTGAACGTCCTGCTCGTGCGCGACGGCCGGCGAATTCTGCTACTCGACAGCGGCCTCGGGCCGAAGCTCCATGGAGGGCTCCTCGCGAGTCTCGAGTTGGCGGGCGTGGCGCCGAGTGCTGTGACCGACGTGCTGATCACGCATCCGCACCTCGATCATGTCGGCGGGCTGATCGATGCCGACGGCCACCTTGCGTTCCCCAACGCGAGCATCCGGATGACGAGCGCCGCGTGGACCTGTGGGCTACGAGATCCGCTCCGGTGCGTCGCGGCTCCCTCGATATCGGCGATCTGGCGCATAGCTTGATCGTGTCCCTCGCGAAGCCGCAATGGACGGTGCGCAACGGTGCGCACTTCCCGTTCCCTGGCGTCGGGCACATCGTCGCGGGCGGCGATGCGTACGCCTGGCGGCCGGATGTCCCCTGAGGTTGCAATGGCGCAGCGGCCGCTCGACTCGCCGCTCACTCGGCGATCAGGTCCAATCGCCTCCGCCGTCGCCGCCGCCGAAGTCCCCTCCGGCCCCAAAGTCGGCTCCGCCACCGCTCGCGTCCCAGGAGTCGCCTGAAGCCCCGAAGTCCGGACCGCCCATGTCTCCATTGGCGGGCGGGGGCCCGGTGACCTCCCCCGCGTTTGCAGGCGGAATCACTTCGCCGCCCTGTCCACCGCCGAGCACGCGCCCGACGAGCGCCTCTCCCGCCGCGACACCCGCGCCGACCGCGAGCCCCGTACCGATACTGCCCATCAATCCGGAGCCAGGGCCGGGGCCATAGCCGTACGGTGCGCCGCCCATCGGAACGCCCCCGGGCGGCATGCCCATCGGCTGACCGGGGTACGGCTGGCCGGGCTGACCGGGATACTGCGGATAACCGCCCGCGAGCTGCCGGCGCCGCCGTGCGATCGAGGAGACGATCCAGACGATCGACACGGCGACAAGGATTAGACCCCACGGCACGCCCGAGCGGCGGGCGCCAGAGGGCGCGTAAGGAGCCTGCTGCACGGTGCGGCCCTGGGATAACTGAGCCTCGAGCTCACCGATCGCTGCACGATTCTTCACGAACGGCAGACCCGGCTCGAGCGTCTGCGCCGTCGCGAGCTCGGCGCGCGCCCGTGCGAAATCTCCGGCTCGCGCGTAGATCTCCGCGGCGACCCAGTGTGCCTCACCGCTTCTCGGGTGATCGGCGAGCACCTGGTTCAGCATCTGCTCGGCCTGCCCGAGCTGGCCCGCCTCCGCCGCCTGATAGATCTGGTGAGGCGTCGGGTCGGGACCCGCGGCAAGCACGAGGCCGGATGCGGCGACCGCAACGATGAGCGCGAGGGGAACGATGATCTTGCGAAGCATGAACATGTCTTTCTACCTGCTCGCCAGCTGAGGATGGTGCGCTTTGGAGGCTGCTCCCTAGCATGCGGACGAGGCGAGCGCCTCTCAAGATCATGTAGATCGGACCGGCCGCAGAGGCGCGACCCCTCCGGGTTGGGCAGCGCTCGCAGGCGAGGGTTCCATTCATCGCATCATAAGCCTCGTATATCAAAGGCTTACAATGTACTAATCATCTTATCTGTCAGCTGACGGTCGCAGGTTCGACGAGCTTGGCCGCCCGCTCCTTCGCATGATCCGCGGCGAGCATCAGGTACACGGCCGGCACGATGAATAGCGTGAACAGCGTGCCGATCGACAGCCCCGAGAAGATCACGATGCCCATCGACCTCCGCCCGGCCGCGCCTGCGCCCGAGGCGATCACGAGCGGGATGACGCCGACGACCATCGCCGCGGTAGTCATCAGGATGGGCCGCAGACGCACGGCTGCGGCCTCCTCGATCGCGGCGATCTTGGAGCGGCCCTCGCGCTGCAGCTGGTTTGCGAACTGCACGATGAGAATGCCGTGCTTGCTGATGAGGCCGAGCAGCGTCACGAGTCCGACCTGTGTGTAGATGTTGAGCGTCGAGAAGCCGAGATTGATGAAGAGCAGCGCACCGAACAGCGCCATCGGCACCGACACCAGAATAACCGCCGGGTCGCGGAAGCTTTCGAACTGCGCGGCGAGCGCGAGATACACGATGATCAGCGCGAAGACGAGCGTCACGAGGAAGCTTCCCGTGCCCTGCATGAACTGACGCGACTGACCCGCGTAGTCGGCCGTGTAGCCCAGGGGGGCGACTTGGCTGAGCGTCGTGCGCAGGAAGTCGAGCGCCTCGGACTGGGACACCGCGGGCGCGGCGGCGATGATCGCGGAGTTGAGCTGCTGGAAGTGATTGATCGTCTCCGGGACGGTGCTCGTCTGGATGCTCGCGACGGTCCGCGCGGGGATCAGCGAGCCGTCACCCGAGCGGATGTAGTTGTCGAGCACCTGCGCCGGGTTCAAGCGGTCCTTCTGCAACAGCTGCGGAATGACCTTGTAGGAGCGGCCGTCGATGGAGAAATAGTTGACGTAGCCGCCGCCGAGCGCCGCGCCGAGGGAGGCGCCCACGTCCTGGGCCGTGAGGCCCAAGTCCCCGACCAGATCGCGATCGATCTGCAGCGTCGCCTGGGGTTTGTCGATCTTGAGGTCGGCGTCGATGTAAAAGAACATGCCGCTCGCCCTTGCGCGGTCGAGCATGCTCTGCACGACCTGGTTGAGACTCGCGATCGGCTCGGTGGTCGTGATGACGAACTGCACCGGAAAACCCGAGGAGCCGGGGAGCGAAGGCAGCTGGAAGGCGCCGACGCGCACGCCCGCGATCTTGCTCCAGCGCTTCTGCAGCTCTGCCTGGATCTCGTTTGCCGTGCGGCGGCGCTCATCCCAGGGCTTCAAGATCACACCGCCGATGCCCTGCGTCACGGACCCCTGCCCGAGGATCTGAAAGATCGCATCCGTCTCCGGGAGGTCCTTGAGCGAGGCGTACATCTGATCCTGGTAGCGCTGCATCTGCTCCAGCGTCGCGTTCGGTGGCCCGCTCATCTGGCCGATGACGATGCCCTGATCCTCCTGCGGCGCGAGCTCCGATTGCGAGTTCATGAACAGGTACACTGCCCCGCCGAGCAGCACCACGCCGAGCACCACGAGCACCGGCCAGGTCTCGAGCCAGCTCGCAAGCGCGCGATGGTAGCCCCCGCGCACGCGCGCGAATATCCGATCGAGCCAGTGGGTGAACCGGCCTTCTTCCTGGCTCGCGCGGAACACACGCGAGCACATCATCGGCGACAGCGTGAGCGCAATGATGGCCGATACGGTCACGGCGCCGACGAGCGTGAACGCGAACTCCGTGAACAGCGCCCCCGTGAGACCACCCTGGAAACCGATCGGCACGTACGCCGCGACGAGCACGATGGTCATCGCGATGATAGGCCCGCCAAGTTCGCGCGCGCCTTGCAGCGCCGCCTGCAGCGGCGTTGCGCCCTCCTTCATGTGGCGGTCGACGTTCTCGACGACGATGATCGCATCGTCCACCACGAGACCGATCGCGAGCACGAGCGCGAGGAGCGTCAGAAGGTTGATGGAATAGCCGAGCGCGAGCATCACGAAAAACGCTCCGACCAGCGACAGCGGCATGGCGATGACCGGCACGGCTACCGCCCGCGGGCTCCCGAGGAAGAGAAAGATGACCACCGTGACGATCCCGAGTGCCTCGGCGAGCGTGCGGATCACCTCGGAAATCGCCGCCGTCACGAACTTCGTCGTGTCGTACACGATCTCCTGTTTGATCCCGGTCGGCAGCTGCGAGGCGATCTCCGGCATCATGGCTCTCACACGCCGCGCGACATCGAGCACGTTCGCGGTCGGTGCCGTCTGGATGCCGAGAAACACCTCTTTGCGCCCGTTGAACGCGACGCTGAAATCGTAATTGTCCGATCCGAGCACGACGTTCGCGACGTCCTCGAGCCGCACGAGCGCGCCGTTCTGCCGCTTCACGATCAGGCGGCGGAAGCCGTCGAGGGAGTGCAGATCGGTCGAGGCGGTGAGATCGACGCTCACCATCTGACCCTTGGTCGTGCCGACCGCCGCGAGGTAGTTGTTCGCGGCGAGCGCCGCATATACGTCGCTTGCCGTGACATCGTGGGCGGCCATACGGTCGGGGTCGAGCCAAGCGCGGAGCGCAAACTGGCGGCCGCCCTGGAGCTCGGCGGTCTGCACCCCCGGGATCGCATCGAGCTTCGGCTTCACGACGCGCAGGACGTAGTCGGTCACGTCATTGGTCGCGAGCACATCGCTGAAGTAGCCCACGTACATCGTGTCGGTCGTCTGCCCGGTCGAGACGCTGAGCACTGGCTGCTGGGCCTGGGGCGGGAGCTGATTGCGGACCGAGTTCACTTTCGTCGAGATCTCGGTGAGCGCGCGGTTCGAGTCGTAGTTGAGGCGGAGCTGCGCGTTGATCGTCGACACACCGCTCGTGCTCGAGGAGGACAGATAGTCGATGCCCTGCGCCTGCGCAATCGCGGACTCGAGCGGCTGCGTAATGAAGCCTGCGACCGTCTGGGCGTCGGCGCCGTAGTAGACGGTCGAGATCGAGACCACCGCGCTCTCGGTCTGCGGGTACTGGGTGACGGGTAGATTGAATATCGACCGCACGCCGAGCACGAGGATCAGCAAGCTCAGCACGGCCGAGAGCACCGGCCGCTTGACGAACAGGTCCGTGATCTTCATGGCAGCACCTGGCCGGCGGACCGCCCCGGTTCAGTCTTCCTGGGGCGATGGGTGTGCATCGTTCGTCGGGACGACGCTGTTGTCGATAATGATCGGCGTGCCGTTCTTCAGCTTCATCTGGCCGCTCGTGACGACAAGATCCCCCGGATCGACCCCGCGCAGCACGGCGACCTGGTCGCCGCGCTTCGATCCGAGCGTTACGAAGCGCTGCTCGACCGTCAGATGCGCCGGACTCGAGGGGCCGCCTGGCCCCTGGGTTCCGGACGTGGTTTGGCCCGTCTCGCCCGGTTGCGCCTGCTCCGTTGCAGGTGGAGCTGCGGATGCGGCTTTGGTCACCGCCCCGGAGGCGTCCTTCACCACGAAGATCGTCGCCCCATACGGGTTGTAGTTGACCGCCGTCTGCGGAAGCGTGAGATGGCGCTGCGTGCCTCCGGAGACG
>DASXNC010000072.1:0-1587 GCA_036495325.1 Steroidobacteraceae bacterium | reverse complement strand
GCAGCTGCGGATCGGAGACTTCCGACCCCAACCACGGTGCGCCTTTTACCGACGGTGCCCGCGCTGCCGGTCCCGACGCCGCGAACGTGAAGCTCAACGGTGCCATCACGGCCGCGGACACCTACCTCGATGAGTTCCCGTATCTCAACACGCCGCGACCCGGCTCACCGAATGGGCCGAACGGAATACCCAACGCGGCCAGTGTTCCCTGAGGAATCGTGACGCTGAACCGCGGCGGCGTTCGGCTTCTGTCAGGTCGGTCGGCGAGCCCATCTCGAACACGAGGTGGGCTCGCCGGTGCATTCCTGGCGGCCGCCGCGAGTCTCACCGTGACGGCAGCGAGCGCCGCCGCCCTGCCCTACATCCCCTCATCCGCGGACACGGTCCTGCAACGCGTGCCGTCGATGACCGACCCTCGCGTGCGCCGCTTCAATCAGCTTCGAGCCGAGCTCGAGCGAGCACCGCGCGACGAGGGCCGTGCCCTCGCGCTCTCGAGGGCGTATCTCGACTACGGCCGCTCGACCGGCGATGCACGCTATCTGGGGCGTGCGCTCGCCGTGGTCGAACCCTGGATGCACGCGAAGCCTGTCCCCGTTGCCATCCTGATGGTCCACGCGACGGTTTTGCAGAGCCGCCACGCGTTCGATGCGTCACGCACGGAGCTGCGGGAGGTGCTTAGGCGCGAGCCGCGGAATGCCCAAGGCTGGCTGACTCTCGCTTCCGTTGCGCTGGTCCAGGCGGACTACCCGGCCGCCAATGATGCCTGCGTTCATCTCGCGCAGGTCAGTGGCGATCTGCTCGGAATCCTCTGCACGTCGCAGCTGCGAGCGCTGAGCGGGCGCGCCCCGCAAGCCTATGCGCTGCTGAGCCTCATCGAAAATCCCGGCGACAGCGCGCCCGCGGAGATCCGCTCCTATGTCGAGGGCCTGATGGCGGACACCGCCGCCCGCCTCGGCCAGACCGCGGAGGCGGAGCGACACTTCAAGGCAGCCTTGCAGTGGGCCCCCGCGGATAACTTCCTGCTCGCCGACTACGCCGACTTCCTGCTCGATCGAGGCCGACCGGGCGACGTGAAAGCACTGCTGGCTCAAGATGTTGAGTCCGACACATCTTTCTTGCGGCTCGTGCTCGCCGAAGTGGCGCTGCCGGATCCAAAAGCGTCTCGCGATATCGACGCCATGCGCGCCCGCTTCGCGGCGTTGGGCCAGCGCGGCAGCGAGCTCTATCAGCGCGAGCAGGCCATATTCGAGCTGCACGTCGAGCACGACTCTGCGCGCGCCCTCGAGATCGCCCGACAGAACTGGAACGTGCAGCGCGCCCCGCCCGATATGCGCATCCTGCTCGAGGCGGCGCTGGCCGCGCACCAACCCCAGGCGGCCGCTCCCGTCAGGGCGCTCATCATCGCGAGTCACCTGCAGGATCCGGTGATCGATCGGTTGACGGTGCAGCTCGCAGCCCTGCCGGGCGTCGAAGCGACCGATTCGCGCGCCGTCGCGATGGCCGAGGCGCGTCCATGAGTGTCATGCGGACGACAATGACGGCTTGCATGCTCGCGCTGCTCGGCATGTCGGCCGTTGCGCCACGGCT
>DASXNC010000071.1:0-3382 GCA_036495325.1 Steroidobacteraceae bacterium | reverse complement strand
GTGAACGTAATCATGATGGCGAACGCGAGGGCGACGTTCACATCGGAGGTTCCGAGGAAGCCGTACCGGAACGCATTCACCATGTAGAGGATGGGATCAAAGAAGGAGAGCGTCCTCGCCCAGCCCGGCAGGATGTGCACCGAGTAGAACACTCCCCCGAAATACGTGAGCGGCTGCAGCACGAACGTCGGTACCCAGTTCACTTGATCGAAGTTCTTCGCGAGCAGCGCGTTGATGAATCCGCCGAGCGCAAACATGGCCGACGTGAGGAGCACCGCACCGACGATGATCGCCGCGTGATGGATCGCAAGGTGCGCGAAGAGCAGTGAGACCGCGGTTACCACGAGGCCCACCAGCAGCCCGCGCACGAGCCCGCCGGTCACATATCCCGAGACGATCAGCCAGTCGGGAAGCGGGGAGACGAGCATCTCCTCCACGTGCTTGCCGAACTTCGCACCGAAGAAGGATGAGACGACGTTCGAGTACGAGTTGGTGATGACGGCCTGCATGATGAGGCCGGGCGCGATGAATTGCAGGTAGGTGTGGCCCCGCATCGTGCCAATGCGGCTGCCGATCAGACTGCCGAATATCACGAAATAGAGCGTCGCGCTCACCGCCGAGGGAACGATCGTCTGCCCCCAGATGCGAATGATCCGGCCGTACTCCCGGATGACGATCGTTTGATAGCCGATCCAGCGCACCACGCCGAGGCTGATCGGCGGCGTGAGCGGTGCCTCCGCGAGCGTCGAGGCGTTCGGCGCCATCAGCGTCCGCCCTGTCGCCGCCGAGGCGCGACCTCGGCGGACGAACCGACGGCGGCGCTCGGCTGCCGCCCCGGCGGCCGATCATCCGACGCTGCGCCGCGCCCCTCGACGAGGCGCATGAAGATCTCCTCGAGCCGGTTCACCTTGTTGCGCATGCTCAGCACCTCGATGCCGAGGCCCGAGAGGCGCAGGAAGATATCGTTGAGACTGCGCTCTTTCGAAACCTCCACCTCGAGCGTGTTGCTGTCCGCGAGCGCCGTCGGATAGCCCTCGAGGCGCGGCGCCTGATCGAGGGGATCGCGCAGATTGAGCACGAACACCTCGGTGTGCAGCCTGCGGAGCAGGCTGCTCATCCGGTCCCGCTCGGCGATGCGCCCGTCGTCGATGATCGCGATGTTCCGGCAAAGCGTCTCCGCCTCCTCGAGGTAGTGCGTCGTCAGGATGATGGTCGTGCCCTCGGCGTTGATGTGCCGCACGAACTCCCACATTGAGCGGCGGATCTCGATATCGACGCCCGCGGTCGGCTCATCGAGGATCAGGAGCCGCGGTTCGTGCATTAGCGCACGCGCAATCATCAGCCGCCGTTTCATGCCGCCCGAGAGACCACGCGCTATCTTGTCGCGCTTGTCCCAGAGTGCGAGCTGCTTCAGATACTTCTCCGCGCGCACGCGCGCCGTACGGCGCGGTATCCCGTAAAAGCCCGCCTGGTTGACGACGATCGTCTCCGGCGTCTCGAACATGTTGAAATTGAGCTCCTGCGGCACGACCCCGATGCAGGACTTGGCCGCCTCGATCTCGCGGTCGATGTCGTGGCCGAAAACCGTGACTCTTCCGCTCGTCTTGCGCACGAGCGAAGTCACGATCCCGATCAGCGTCGTCTTCCCCGCACCATTTGGCCCGAGCAGTGCAAAGAAGTCGCCCTCGTCCACGTCGAGGTCGATTCCCTTCAGGGCCTCGACGCCGTTGCTATAGGTCTTGGCGAGTCCGTGGACGGAGAGCGCGTGCATCGGAGGAGGGTAGCACAGGGTCCCCCGCGCTCACGGGGGCCCGGCCGCCTCAACGGGCGCGGCCGATAACGCGGCTGAAGGGGCGCCTGAAGGAGCGGCTGGGGGCACGGCCGACGGCGGCGGCGCCGGGCGCGCCAAGTACGGTCACGAACGCTTCGGATGCGGTCCCGGCACAGACCCACGGCCGGGCGCAGCGGCACCGCCATTCAGCGGCGGAGCCTGGGGCGGCCGGAGCGGCTGCGGGGGTGCATTTCTGCTCTGTGCCGGGGAAGGTGCGGCCGGAGGCGGCGCCTTGCTCGGCGCGGCAGACGGAGCTCCCACGGCTGGATACTTGCCCGAAGTGGCAGCCGAAGCTGGGGCGGCTGGGTACCTGCCCGAAGCGGCGGTCGAAGCCGGGGCGGCTGGCCACTTGGGCGGCGGGGCTGCTGGAGCCGCAGTGCCCGCCGGCCGGGCACCCGCGGGCTTGCCGTCCGCGAGCGGCATCGCCGGACGCTGCGCGGGCGGCAGCGCCGGACTGCCGGGAGCGCGCACCCCCGGGCTCTTCATCACGTCTGCGGTCGAGCGTTGAGCGGTGTC
This sequence comes from Steroidobacteraceae bacterium, assembly GCA_036495325.1. GTDB lineage: Bacteria > Pseudomonadota > Gammaproteobacteria > Steroidobacterales > Steroidobacteraceae > JASHUC01. The sequence goes on along the minus strand of DASXNC010000071.1, from coordinate 1,035 downwards.
CGCCGGCTGCGGCTTCGATTCCCGCAACTCGGCCGGCTTATACACTTCGACGGCCAGCGAGAACGTGCGCGCATCCCCGGGTTGCAGCGCCCCGACGCCGACGACCTGGCGCGCGATCTCCTCGCCGCGATCGTTCCGGATTGCGAGCACCACCGAGTACTCCCACGAGCCGCCATTCGCCGGGTGGCGCAGCGTCCCCTCCACGCGCAGCGGCGTCGCAGCCGGCTGCACGCGCTGAGTCGCTCCCGCGGAGTCGAATCTCAGGTGGTGATGGCAGCCCGGGCAGACTGTCGCGCTATCGAGAATCGTGGCCCGACAGTGCGGACAGGTGCGCGTCTTCCCGGGCGCCGCGAAGCGGCCCGTGATCATGAGGCCGCGTAATCGACCTTGCTGCCTCCGAACGACTTCGCGCCCTTCTCGTCCCAACCGAACTCGACCTGGCCCCGCATGCGGGAGCCGGCCGCGACGGTGAGCGAACCGGCCTTCACGTCGCCCGCCACGAGTCCCGTCTCGAGCAGCTCGACTCGGGCCGCCGCATCGATGTTGCCGTGCAGCTCGCCGCCCACGGTGACGGTGCTCGCGCGCACCTGGCCGGTGACCCGCGCGCCCGCCTCGATCGTGAGATTGCCCTGCACGTGCACGTCTCCTTTGAAGGAGCCGGCGATGCGAACGTGTCCCGCGCCTTCGATCTTGCCCTCGATCGTCAGATCGGCGGCGATGATCGACTCTCTCGCCTCGACGCGCTCACGCGGGCGCCGCGGCGCCTCCGGGATCGGCGTGACGGCCGCCACGGGCATCTCTCTCGGGGCGGAGGGCTCCTTCAGGGGTACCGAAGACGGGCTTACCGGTGCAGCCGGTTCTTTCCACAGCGCCATATCGAATTCCTCTCTAGCAGTTGCAGTTTCGAGCTCGAGCGACGGTGCGCGATATATACCGGCTTTGCTGGGTTGCGAGACAGATGTCGCGGCCTGGAGACGCCGCGACCCCGGCAGATCGCCCCGACAGGATAGTACTCCCTTCGCTCCGCTCCCCGGA
>DASXNC010000070.1:0-3314 GCA_036495325.1 Steroidobacteraceae bacterium | reverse complement strand
CGTGTTCACTTCGAGGAAATAGAACTCGTCGCGCTCGGCGTCGTACAGGAACTCGACAGTTCCCGCCGAGCGGTAGCGGACCGCGGCGGCAAGGCGCACGGCGCACTCCATCAGGCGAGTACGCGTTGCCGCCGGCAGATGCGGCGCCGGCGTCTCTTCGATGATCTTCTGATTCCGCCGCTGCAGCGAGCAGTCACGCTCACCGAGTGCCGCCACCCGACCGCGCCCGTCTCCGAAGATCTGCACCTCGATGTGGCGCGCCCGGCGGACATAGCGCTCGAGCAGCACGCCGCCCTCGGCGAAGTGGGCAGCCGCGATCCGCGCGACGCCGCCGAACGCTTCCGCGAGCGCGGCCGCGCTTCCGCAGACCTGCAATCCGATCCCGCCCCCGCCCGCCGTCGCTTTCAGCATCACGGGGTAGCCGATGCGCTCGGCTGCGCGCAGCGCCGCCGCCGCATCCGGCAGGAGGTCCGTGCCCGGCAGGAGCGGAATATCGTGCGCACGGGCGAGCTCGCGCGCGGCGTGCTTCAAGCCAAAGGCGCGAATGTTTTCGGTCGTGGGGCCGATGAAGACTAGCCCCTCGGCTTCGCAGCGTGCCGCGAACGCAGCGTTCTCACTGAGAAAGCCGTAGCCTGGGTGGATCGCCTGGGCGCAGCTCGCTCGTGCGGCGGCGAGGATCGCCTCGGCATTCAGATAGCTCGAGCTCGCGGAAGCGGCGCCGATCCAGACGGCTTCGTCGGCCGCGCCAACGTGCAGCGAGCCCGCATCGGCATCGGAGAACACGGCGACGGAGCCGACGCCCATCCGCTCAAGCGTGCGCGCGATGCGGCACGCGATGACTCCGCGGTTGGCGATCAGGACCTTGGCGAACACGTCTCGGCCACCGAACTCGGAGCGGCGATGACGACCCGAAGCGGCGTCGGGTTGAAGGCGTTGCAGGGATTGTTGATCTGGGGGCAGTTGGAGATGACCGCGACGAGGTCCATCTCCGCAAGGAGGTCCACGTACAGGCCTGGTGCGGAGATGCCGTCAACGATCCCGAGCGTGCCGTCGGGCTCGACGGGCACGTTCATGAACCAGTTGATATTCGACACCATGTCGCGCTTGCCGCGCCCGTGCCGCGCGTTCGCGTACAGGAAGTTCTCGACGCAAGCGTGGTGCGATTTCGTGTGATGGCCGTAACGCAGCGTGTTGCTTTCGCAGCTGCAGGCGCCCCCAATCGTGTCGTGGTAAGCGACCGTCGTCGCCACGATGTGCGCCATCGGCCGGCCTTCGTTGGAAAGCAGCACCGATCCCGTCCTCAGGAAAATATTCCGCTGCGCGGCGATCGTGTCCTGCGCGCTGTAGCGCTCGGCATCGTCGTCCAGCGCGTACATCAGAAAATCGGCGGACTGATTGCCCTCGAGGTCGACGATGCGCAGCGTCTCTCCCTTGCGCACGATGTGATCACAGGGTGCGCGTGCGGGCACGATCTCATCGAGGACGATGCGGCCGGAGAGGCTCGGCGGGTTATCGGTCATGCGGGAGCTCCCTCTGATGCGGGGCCGCCGGAGCGGGCCGGCGGCGCGTCAGCGGCGGAAGTACTCCTCGACGTTGAGGAAGGCCCGCTCGCTCTCCGGTGAGCCAGTGCGGAGGGGATCGTCGTCCCGCGTGATCGGCCCGCGCCACGCGCTAGCCCGCACCGGTGTCACCGTGTAGCGCGGGCGGGGGTCGAGCACGTGGGCGCAATTGGCCAGCACCACGATGAGATGCATCTCTGCTCGAAGGATCAGGGAGCGGCCCGGCGCGAAAGGTCCATAGTCGAGCTCAGTCGCGCCGTTCGGCCCGATGCGGACACCTTTGAACCAGTTGACGCAGGGGTGAACGTCCTTGCGGCCGAGCCCGAATTTCGCGGCGCCGAGCAGCAGCCGGTCGCGCGCGTTGGGATGGACGCTCCAGTTCGCGCCGATGCCGTACCGGCGCGCGTTGGTGGCCTCGTTGGAGGCTCCGCAGAACGCGTCGTGCGTCTCCGCACGATCTTCGACGATGCTCACGAGCACGCGCCCCATGTCGGAGAGGAGCAATCGGCCGGCGCCGAGGTACGCGTTCCATTGCACTTTGATCGTGTCGGCGACATTCAGCCGCTCGATCGGGTGCTCGGCGTTGAAGAGGAGCATCGAGACGCAGGCATCGCCGCGCAGATCGACGAGGCACAGGCGCGCTCCTCGATGGAGCTCCTTCGCCGCGTAGCCTCCGGGGGCGATCGTCTCGTCCCAGAGCATCGCTTCGGACGCGACGCCGGGAGGCCGGTGAGGGGCACGGGTGGCCGTAACCGTCGGCATCGCCTCGACGAGGGTACCGCCCATCGCACGCGCGTGCGCCAGAGCGCCGTGCGGGTCCGCCGTGCCCGTCATCGCGAGCTCCGCGCGGAGCTGGGACGGGGGGCGGCCGCTTCGGCAATGCCGTGGGAGTGCAGCGGTGGCAGTAGGGCGGTGGTCGTGACGAGCTTGATCTGCTGCACGCCGCGGACTTTGCGCAGATCGTCGCACAACTCCTTGAGGCGGTGCGCGGGACCCTGCACGAGCAGTACTTCGAGCGACTGATCGTCCTCGAGCAGCACGTGCTGCGACGAGATCACCTCTTTCACGTAAGCGGCCTGAGTCTGTGCGAGCGCCTGCCGCACGCGGCCGCTCTCGGCGCGGTAGATGAGGGTGACGGTGCCCGCAAGGATGGCATCCGCCATGCCTTCGCTGTGCTCGGCAAGAGCGTGGCGGATCAGCTCGGCGATCATCTGCGAGCGGCTCGGCAGGCCGCGCTCGTTGACCATCGCATCGAGCTCGGCGAGGAGCTCGCTCGGCAAACTGACGCTCAGACGCGCCAGCTGCGGAACGCTATCGTCGGTGGCCATGAACCGCCACGTTATTACCAATTCTCATATTGGTAATACTACGGCGGCGAGGGAGGGAGGTGTCAAGAGCCGGAGGATCGGGCTTCGACTGCGATCGAGCGTCGAAAACAGTAGATGGCGCCTCCCACCGCGAGCGCGCCGGCTCCCGCGAGGAGGTTGGCCGCGCTTGCGCTGGCCAACAGGGCGATCGAGAGCGCGAGTGCGGCGATTGGAATCGTCGGACCGAGCGGCAGGCGCACGCCCGGGAGCGCCGCCATGCGCCGGCGCAACACCGGCACGGCGGCAGCGGTACCGATATATGTAGCGACCCGCGCGATCACCGACAGCGTCGCGAGCTCAACGAACGAGCCGGATAGTGCCAGCACGAGTGCGATCGTCATCTGTACCACGATGGCATTGGCGGGTGTGCGGTAGCCGGGGTGCACTC
>DASXNC010000069.1:0-7346 GCA_036495325.1 Steroidobacteraceae bacterium | reverse complement strand
GGTGCGGGAAATCCTGCGCGCCTGCGGTGCGGACCTCGCGAAGCTCAAGCAGGAGCTGAAGGATCACCTCGATCAGTCGACGCCCCGGCTCGAGGAGGCCGAGGAGCGCGAGGTGCAGCCGACGCTCGGCTTTCAGCGTGTTCTGCAGCGGGCGGTATTCCACGTGCAGTCGAGCGGCAAGAAGGAGGTCGGCGTCGGGAACGTGCTCGTCGCGATCTTCAGCGAGAAGCAGAGCCACGCGGTGTACCTCCTCAACCGCCAGCACGTCACGCGTCTTGACGTCGTGAACTACATCTCGCACGGACTCTCGAAGATTGCCGAGGAGAAGACGGAAAAGGAGGAGACGGTTCCCGAAGCGGAGCGCGATCTGGAGGGCGGCGGCAGCGCGCTCGAGAAATACACGACGAACCTCAATCGCATGGCGCAAGAGGGGCGCATCGATCCGCTCATCGGACGCAAGCTCGAGGTCGAGCGCACCATCGAGATCCTTTGCCGGCGGCGCAAGAACAATCCGCTCTATGTCGGTGAGGCGGGCGTCGGGAAGACTGCGATCGCCGAGGGCCTTGCGCGGCTCATCGTCGAGGGCAAGGTGCCCGAGGTGCTCGCGGACTGCACGATCTATGCGCTCGACATGGGCGCGCTGATCGCCGGCACCAAGTATCGCGGCGATTTCGAGAAGCGCCTGAAGGGCGTCATCACCGAGCTCAAGAAGCAGCCGGGCACGATCCTGTTCATCGACGAGATCCACACGGTGATCGGCGCAGGCGCGGCCTCGGGCGGGGTAATGGACGCCTCGAACCTCATCAAGCCGGTGCTCACGAACGGGGAGATCCGTTGCATCGGCTCGACCACGTACCAGGAATATCGCGGCATCTTCGAGAAAGACCACGAGCTCGCGCGCCGCTTTCAGAAGATCGACGTGACCGAGCCCTCCGTGCAGGAGACGGTCGAGATCCTGCAGGGCCTGAAGTCCCGCTTCGAGGAACATCATGCGATCAAGTACGCGGACGATGCGCTCAAGGCCGCCGCGGAGCTTGCGGCCCGCCATATCAACGACCGGCATCTGCCCGACAAGGCGATCGATGTGGTCGATGAGGCCGGAGCGCGGCTGCGCCTGAAGCCGCTCGAGGAGCGCGAGGACACGGTCGAGGTCCGGCACATCGAGGATGTCGTCGCACGCATGGCGCGCATTCCGGCGAAGAGCGTATCGACCTCGGACCGGGAGGTGCTGAAGAACCTCGAGCGCAATTTGAAGCTCGTCATCTTCGGACAGGATCGCGCGATCGAGGCGCTCGCGGCATCGATCAAGATGGCGCGCTCGGGACTCGGCGACCAGCACAAGCCGGTCGGCAGCTTCCTGTTCGCGGGCCCGACCGGCGTCGGCAAGACCGAGGTGACGCGCCAGCTCGCGATCACGATGGGCATCGAGTTCATCCGCTTCGACATGTCCGAGTACATGGAGCGACATACTGTCTCGCGCCTCATCGGCGCCCCGCCGGGATACGTGGGCTTCGATCAGGGCGGTCTCCTCACCGAGGCGATCAGCAAGCACCCGCACTGCGTGCTGCTGCTCGATGAGATCGAGAAGGCTCACCCGGACGTGTTCAATCTGCTCCTGCAGGTGATGGACCACGGGACGCTCACGGACAACAACGGCCGCAAAGCCGATTTCCGGCACGTCATCATCGTCATGACGACGAACGCCGGCGCACTTGAGATGAACCGGCCGTCGATCGGCTTCATGCACTCCGACAACTCGACGGACGGCATGGAGGCGGTGCGGCGCCTGTTCTCGCCCGAGTTCCGGAACCGGATCGACGCGATCATCCAGTTCGCCTCGCTCGATGCCGCGACGATCGAGCGGGTGGTCGACAAACTCATCCTCGAAGTCGAGATGCAGCTCGAACAGAAGGGCGTCACGCTCACGCTCGATGATGCGGCGCGCGCCTGGGTCGCCGAGAAGGGCTACGACCAGAAGATGGGAGCGCGCCCGATGGCGCGCGTCATCCAGGAGTTCATCAAACGCCCCCTCGCCGAGGAACTGCTCTTCGGACGGCTGGCGGGCGGCGGACAGGTGCACGTCACCGTCTCGAAGGACGGCAGCAAGCTCGAGCTCGATTGCGCGCCCGTGCAACAGGAAGTGCCGGCTTAGCCGGCACTACGCTTCTCAGCGACCGCGGTAAATGATTCGACCCTTGGAGAGGTCGTACGGCGTCATTTCGACCGTGACCTGATCACCGGTGAGGATGCGGATGTAGTTCTTGCGCATCTTGCCGGAGATGTGCGCAGTCACGACGTGGCCGTTCTTCAGCTTCACCCGGAACGTGGTATTGGGCAGGGTCTCGACGACCTCGCCCTCCATCTGGATCGCGTCTTCTTTGGACATGGGGGCGCGCATTCTGCCCGGAAACGCTGCGTCCGTGCAACGCCGTATCGGCGGCGGGCCTCCAAAATTGCTCGGCGCCGTCGCATATGTCCTTCCCTGGACGCGCTTCCTGCTAGCGCCGGTCGGGCGAAGCCGGGGGAATGTGCTCCCGCAACAAAGCCTGAAACTCCGAGCGCGGGACGAGCCGACTGCCGAGGCTCTCGAGATGGCGCGAGGAAAGCTGACAATCGATCACGGCAATCCCGTCAGTCCGGCACAGATCGACGAGCCGGGCGAGAGCCACTTTTGACGCGTCGGGCTCTCGGCTGAACATCGACTCGCCGAAGAACACCCCGCCGAGCCGCACGCCGTACAAGCCCCCGGCCAGGCGCCCCTCGAGATATGTCTCGATGCTGTGTGCATGCCCCTGCCGGTGGAGCTCGAGATAAGCCGAGCGCATCTCGCGGGTGATCCACGTGCCCGCGCTGCTCGGACGCGGCGCGGCACAACCCTCGATCACCGCCGTGAAGTCATCATCGATGCGCGTCTCGAATCCGCCGTTTCGCAGCGTCTTCGCAAGGCTTCTCGAGCAGCGGAACTCGTCTGGGAACAGCACAGCCCGCGGATCGGGAGACCACCAGAGCACTGGCTGGCCAGGGGAGTACCAGGGGAAGATTCCGCGTCGATAGGCCGCGAGCAGCCGGGGGGCGGACAGATCGCCGCCCGCTGCCAGCAGGCCCGGCGGCTCATCGAGCGCGCGTTCGAGGGGCGGGAAGCGCTCCGGGGCATCCTGGGGGGACAGCCAGGTGATCGTCTTCACGACGAGTCCTCACCGGCCGCCTCGGCGCGACCCGGTTCGGCGCCATCGGAGCCGCCGGCGAGCGCGCCGCGGCGATCGCGATACGGCACATGCGTCTGGATCTCGGCGGCATACGCATCGACTGCCTCGCCCTCGCGCTCGAGGTAGTCGCGGATCGCAACGCGGAATCGCGCATCGGTGATCCAGTGCGCGGACCATGTGATCGCCGGCTCGAATCCCCGGCTCACCTTGTGCTCGCCCTGCGTTCCGGGCTCGAAGCGCTCGATACCGCGCTCGATGCAGAACTCGATTCCCTGGTGATAGCAGGTCTCGAAATGCAGGCTGTGGTAGTCGGCAGCGGCGCCCCAGTACCGGCCATAGAGCGCTGCGGGGCTCCAGAAGAAGATGGCCGCCGCCACGGGGCGGCCCGCGTGCAGTGCGATCTTGACCATCAGGGCATCGCCGAGCGTGCGTGCGATCTCCCCGAAGAACTCCCGTGTGAGATAGGGCTCGTGTCCGTGGCGCAGGAATGTGTCCCGGTGAAAGTCGTACACGCGATTGAGAAGGCGCGCATCGAGCTCGGAGCCGAGGCGGGTATCGAACGTGATGTCGGCCTCGGCGACCCGCCGCCGCTCGCGGCGCGTCTTCTTGCGCTTCTCGGCCGTGAACGTCTCGAGGTAGTGCTCGAAGGTCGCATACCCGCGGTTTTGCCAGTGGAACTGGCAGTCCCGCCTCGTGAGCCAGCGTGCGCCCGAGAGCGCAGATCGATCGGGCTCATCGAGGAAGAGCGCGTGAACGGAGGAGAGCGAGGCGGCGCGAGCCTCGGCCTCGATGGCCTCGATGAGGCGGCGTCGCGTGCTCTCGACATCGAGCCCCGGGCGCACCAGCAGCCGCGTGCCCGCCGCGGGCGTGAAAGGCACGGCGACCGTGAGCTTCGGGTAGTAGCGGCGCCCGAACCTCGTGTAAGCCTGAGCCCAGCCGAAGTCGAAGACGAACTCGCCGTAGGAGTGCGACTTCACGAAGGCCGGCGCGGCAGCCGCCAGCCCTCGCTCGTCGGTGAGCACGATGTAGTGCGGGAGCCACCCGACCGCTGGGCCGATGCAGTCCGTATGCTCGAGGGCAGCGAGGAACTCGTGCCGGAGGAACGGACTCTCCGCGCCGGCGAGGCCGTTCCACTGGCTCGGATCGAGCTCATCGATGGTGAGGACGATGCGCGTCTTCAAGCGAGTTCCAGGCTCTCGAGGTAGTGATCCGCATCGAGCGCCGCCATGCAGCCTGAGCCGGCCGAGGTCACCGCCTGGCGATAGACGTGATCGGCCACGTCGCCGGCCGCGAACACGCCGGGGACGCTCGTCGCGGTCGCTCCGCCTTCGAGCCCGCTCTTGACCACAATATAACCGTTGCGCATCGCGAGCTGCCCCTCGAAGATGCCCGTGTTCGGCGAGTGACCGATTGCGATGAACACGCCCGTCACGTCGAGCTTGGCCGTCGTGCCGTGCTGCGTCGAGCGCACCTTGAGGCCACTGACCCCGGTGCCGTCGCCGAGCACCTCCTCGATCGTGTTGTTCCAGAGCATCGAGACCTTTCCGGCGCGCTCGCGTTCCGTGAGCTGGCGCTGCAGGATTTTCTCGGCCCGAAGCCGGTCGCGACGATGGATGAGAGTGACGTGCTCGGTAATGTGCGACAGGTAGAGCGCCTCCTCGGCAGCCGTATTGCCCCCGCCGACGACCGCGACGCGCTGGCCGCGGAAGAAGAACCCGTCGCAGGTTGCGCAGGCCGAAACTCCGCGCCCGCGATAGTGTTCCTCGGAGGGAAGTCCGAGATACTTCGCGGTCGCGCCGGTCGCGATGATGAGCGCATCGCAGCTGTAACGGCCGGCATCGCCCGTGAGCTCGAACGGCCGCACCCCGAAATTCACGGCGCTGACGTGATCATTGACGATCTCGGTCTCGAAGCGGCGAGCATGCTGAAGCATCCGCTCCATCAGCGCGGGGCCCTTCAACCCCTCGACGTCGCCCGGCCAGTTGTCCACGTCCGTCGTCGTCATGAGCTGCCCGCCCTGCTCGAGGCCCGTGATGAGAAGCGGCGCGAGATTGGCGCGCGCCGCATAAACTGCCGCGGTGTAGCCCGCGGGACCGGAGCCGAGAATGATGAGCCGGCTGTGCCGTGATTGCGCCATGTATAATGAAACTCCGAAACTGCTACGCACCCCAGGGAAATCGCGGCGCGCACGCGGATACTGCGTTCCAGGGAAGGATGTTCGCACAGTCGTGTGAGGGCGGGGAATTTGGCCGAGACGACCGCGCGGGGCGCCGCGCGCTTCACCGAGTCGGTAAGCCGCGGGCTGCGTGAGAGCGCGGCGATCGCGCTCGCCGTCGTGGCTCTCGTGCTGCTCGCAGCCCTCGCGAGCTATCGCGCGAGCGATCCGGGATTCTCGTTCACCGGCGACGGCGCGGTCCACAATCGCATCGGACCGGTCGGCGCGTGGCTCGCGGACCTCTCGTTCTATCTCTTCGGCCGCCCCGCCTATCTCTTCCCGGTAATGATCGGCATCGCCGCCTGGACGCTTTTTCGCAATCGCAATCGGCCGAAGCAAACCTCCCGCGCGGACACCGCCGTGCGTTTCGGAGGGTTCGTCCTGGTTCTCGCCGCGAGCTGCGGGCTCACGACGCTCAATTGGGACCCGAGCGCCTTGCGGGAGACGGCCGGCGGGGTGCTGGGGCAGCTCGTCGGGAAGGAATTGGCCGCGGGAGTCGGTCAGCTCGGCTCGACGCTGCTCTTGATCGCTGCCTGGATGGCGGGCGCCTCGATCGCATTCGGCGTCTCCTGGCTCACGATCATGGACCGGCTCGGCGCGATGACATGGGCCGGCATCGGGTGGCTGCGCGGTCGGCGGTCGACGGCTCGCGACATGGCCGAGGGACGCGAGCGGCGCGAGCGGCGCAAGGAGACCGTGCAGACCGAGCAGAAGAAGGCCGCTACGCGCGTGCCGCCGAGAATCGATCCGCCGGCCGTCAGCGTCGAAAAAAGCGAGCGGGTCGAGAAGGAGCGGCAAGTGCCGCTCTTCGAGCAGCCCAAATCGAACGAGCTGCCGCCGCTCAATCTTCTCGATGATCCCCCGGCGCAGGAACCCTCATACTCGGCCGAAGCGCTCGAGGCGATGTCGCGCCTCGTGGAGATCAAGCTGCGCGATTTCGGAGTCGAGGCCGAGGTCGTCGCCGTGCAACCCGGGCCGGTGGTCACGCGTTTCGAGCTGCGCCCGGCACCGGGCGTGAAGGCGAGCCAGATCACGGGGCTCGCGAAGGATCTCGCGCGCGCACTCTCGGTCATGAGCGTGCGCGTCGTCGAGGTGATTCCCGGGAAGTCCGTGATGGGCCTCGAGATTGCGAACGAGAAGCGCGAGCTCGTGACGCTCGGGGAGATCATTCGCTCCAAGGCGTACGACAACCTCGGCACGCCCCTTGCGCTCGCACTCGGCAAGGACATCGGCGGTCAGCCGCTGGTCGCCGATCTCACGCGCATGCCGCATCTGCTGATCGCCGGGACCACCGGCTCGGGCAAGTCCGTTGCCATCAACGCGATGGTGCTCTCCCTTGTGTACAAGGCGACCGCCGAGCACGTGCGCCTCATCATGATCGACCCGAAGATGCTCGAGCTATCCGTCTACGAAGGCATCCCGCATCTTCTCGCGCCCGTCGTGACGGACATGAAGCAGGCCGCAAACGCGCTGCGCTGGTCCGTTGCCGAGATGGAGCGGCGGTATCAGCTCATGGCGGCGCTCGGGGTTCGCAACATCGCGGGTTTCAACCGGGACGTGCAGGAGGCAATCGACGAGGGAAAGCCGATCCGCGACCCGGTGCTCACCCAGCGCGCGGCGAACGACCCGACGATCGATCAAACGCAGATCCCGACCCTGACGCCGCTCCCGTACATCGTCGTCATCATCGACGAGCTCGCCGATCTGATGATGATCGTCGGCAAGCGGGTGGAGGAGCTCATTACCCGCCTTGCGCAGAAAGCGCGGGCCTCGGGAATCCATCTGGTGCTCGCCACGCAGCGGCCCTCGGTCGACGTGATCACGGGGCTCATCAAGGCGAACATCCCCTGCCGCATTGCGTTTCAGGTCTCCGCGAAAGTCGACTCGCGCACGATCCTCGATCAGATGGGAGCCGAGACGCTGCT
>DASXNC010000068.1:0-10333 GCA_036495325.1 Steroidobacteraceae bacterium | reverse complement strand
GAGAGAGAGCGGCGCCATTCGCCCTCCCCGGTGAGCGCGAGGTGCGCGAGCCCCTGCCAGTGGCGCAGCGACAGCGCCTCTCCTGTCACCGGCGGCTCGAGCCACGCTCGCCAGGGCTGACGCTCGGCCGCGCCCGGCGGTTTCATGTCCGCGCGGCGGCGCGCGGCGTGCGCGGCCAACCACGCGCCCTCGACGATCAATGCGGCCGGAATCGCGCGGCTCGCCCGCCGCAGCCGCTCCGCGATGAGGGCCCGCAGACTCTCCTCGACGCGCGCAGGGAGCTCCGTCCCCCGCTCGCTCAAAGGAGCAGGTGGCCCACCGGCCGAGCCTGCACCGAGCAGCACGGGAAGCCAGTGCCCCCGCACCTCCAACATTTCCGTGAGCAGCCGCTCGAAGCGCCCGAACTCGTTGTCGAGGCGCTCGAAGAGGCGCTCCACATCGGGTCTCAAGGACTCTTCGCTCTGCGCATCGAGCAGCGCGCGCCGCGCGGCCCGCCGATAGAGCATCGCCGGCGATTCCATCACCTCGGCATCGCCCGCGCCGCGCGCGCCGAGCGGCATGTGCGAGGCAATACGGCGATTGAGGGCATCGATCGTCTGGATGCGAAGCCTTCCAGGGTCTGCCTCGAGCGACCAGCCGCGCTCCCGCGAGCGCGCGATCACCGCCGCGGCGAGCTCTCTCGTGCGCCCAGCGGTGAGCACCTCACCCTCCCCCCGCAAAGCGCTCAAGACCCGCTGCCTCATCTCGCCGGCCGCCTTGCGCGTGAACGTGATCGCAAGAATCTGCTCCGGCTCCTCCACGGTGCAGAGCAATCTCAGAAAGCGTTGAGTGAGCACGGTCGTCTTGCCGGAGCCGGCCGGCGCCTCGAGCAATATCGAGCGCGTCGGATCGAGAGCCCGCTCGCGCGCTGCGGCATCGCGATCGGCGAGAGACTCAGCGGACTCAGTCACTTGAGCCGCCTGCAGCAGCGTCTTGGTAGGCCTCAGATGCGGCAGCTGGGCCGCCGGCTGCCGCCGCAACGGCCGGCGATAGCTCCGCGATGCGGCAGAACCCGTGGAGATGGCACACCGCGCACGCGTCCCCGAGCGGATCGGCTGCGGCATGGCCCTCGAGGAAATCGCGCGCAAGCCGGCCGACCAGCTCGCGCCAGCGGCCGATCTGCTCGCGCCAGTGCAACGCATCGAGCGGCGCCGCGATCTTCGGCAGACGATCGCGGCGCTCGGCCATGCCCCGATAGGCGATACGCCGCGGCACGAGCTGAATCATCGCGAGCGCCGCCGGCGGGCTTTCGGCGGCGAGCGTGTAAACGAGCAGCTGCGGATTGGCGACGCGCGCGGCGAGCCAGTCGACCGCGGACGCGCGGCCAGTCTTGTAATCGAAGAGTGCGACGGCGCCGTCGTCGAGCTCATCGACCCGATCGATGCGCACATCGAGCGAGGCGCCCTCGACCTCGATGCGGCGCCGAAGCTCGGTCGCGTGCACCCGAAATGGCGGCCGCTGCCGCTCGAGCTCGGCGAGCTCGCCGAGAAGCCGCGCCGCGCGTCGTCGCTCGCGGCGCTGCGCCGCCCGTGCTGCGGCATCACGCGGCGACGGCAACACCTCGTCCCCGGCGCGCTGCACACAATTCTCGATGAGCTGCGCGAGCGTGCCGTCCCGACTGGCGGACTCGAGCGCGCGGGAGCTGCCGAGCGTGCTCCACGCGAGCTCGAGCGCCTTGTGCAGTAGCTTGCCGCGATCGAACGGCCCGACGCCAGGCTGGGGTGCCTTGAGGGGCACGCACGCGAGCCGCAGCTCCGCATAAGCGCGAAACGCACAGCGGCTCTGATACTCGATGGTGCGGGTCCCGGAGGGTAGCACCCGCCGTGCGGGCCACGGCTCGCCGCGCCCATCCTCGAACGGTTCGATGCGGCGCGAGGCGCGGATGGCGCGGGCGAGCGAGTCGATCGGCTCCGGGACCGCGGTGCTTCGCGCTCGTTGTCCATCGAGGCTGACGCCCCACTCGGCGAGCAGCGGCGAGGGCAGATTCTCGCCCTCATTCCCGTGCGCGGGCCAACTCGCAACCAGATGAGGCGCCGCCAGGCGGCAACGCCTCAGCACTTCTCTCGCTTGCGCGAGCCGCGAGGCAGGACTCGCGGCCGGCGCGCCGGCGCGGCGCAGCGCGGCGAAGGGAATGAACGGATCGAGCTCGACGGGCGGCGGCCAGGCCTCGGAATGCAGACCGGCGATCCAAATACCGTCGTAACGGACGATGGGATCGGCGAGCGTGCCGCACAGTGTGACGGCTGCATCGGCCGGCGGCAGACGCATCAGCCGCCGCTCCGCGAGCGCTCGCAGCGTCCGCAACGCCTCCGCCGCTGCGAGCGATCCCATTCGTGCCCCGATCGCGGCGAGGTCCTCCAGCACTTCGCGAAACTGCGCCGCACTCTGTTGCTCGCGTGCGCTCGGCTCGAGCTCGCCGGGCCAGCCGATCGCGCGCAACGCGCGATCGAAGCGCCGTGCCCATTCCGCGAGCGGCGCCGACACGCGCGAGGCGGCAGCGGGATCGAACTCGAGCTCGGCGCTCGAGCCTATTGGGGGCGGCGGTCTCAGCGCCTCGAGCGCCGCCTCGAGCGCCTTGGCGAGCCGCTCGGCAGGCGCTCGAAGCGGTCCCGACTGACTGAGAAGCGCGAGGCGCAGGCCGTGGGGCGCGACATCCACGTCGAGCCGCTCGCGCAGGGCCGCATCGAGCGCGGCCCGTTCGATGGGAGCTGGCGCGCTCCAGAAAGCCGCGCGCAGCAAGATGCTCACCGTCTCGGCCTCGGCTCGCCCTACGAGAAATTCGAGCGTAGCGAGCGCGTGCCGAACGATCGGCTCGCCGGCGAGCGGCTTGCCGCCCTCGAGAGCCACCAGCCCCGGTGTCTGCGCATCGCCCGAGAGCAGATCCCGCGGCGCGAGGGCGCGCCGTAAGACTTGCAGCGCCTGCGCGCTGCGTTCGGCGAGCGCCGGAACGATGACGAGCAGACGCGCGCCGGGATCCTCGGTGAGGCGTGATCGGCACCACTGCGCGGCGAGCTCGAGCTCCTCGTGCTCGTCGCCCGCGCGCACGCCCCGCACGTCGGCCGGCTCCATCCCGGCACTGGATGGTTCGTGCTCACGACAGCCCGCGGACGTTTCGGACCAGGCGCGCACGAGAGCCCCGCGAGCGGCGCTCCGCTCGATGAATCCGGCAAACGTCACCGCACGTGATGGGCGCCAGCCTCGCAGCAGGCCGGCTAGCCGGTGCGTGCCGACCGCGTGCAGACCGCGCGCTCGCGCATCGACCGCCGCGAGCGCGCCCGCGAGCAGCCGGCTCTCGGCTCGGGCGGATGCGCGCAGCGCGGCCGGCGCGATGTCCCAATCGTGCAAAGTTCGGGCGGCGCTCTGCAGTCTCTCCGCCAGCCGATCGGAAGACTCGAGTTCTTCACTCTCCGCCACGGCGGCGGTCGCCTCGCGCCATAGCAGCCACTCCTCCACGGCCCGCAGTGGCCGGGGAATCGACAGACCGGCGTCGGCCGCACGGTAGGCCTCGCGCTCGAGCCACGCGCGATAGGCGATCACATCCGGGGTGCGCCAGGCGCGACGGCCGCTCTGGAGCTGCTTCCGCGCGCAGGCGATCTCGATGGCAGCGGCACGCGAACTCGTCGGAACGACAAGGGCGCCACCCATCTCGAGCTCTTCGTCGATAAGAGGGTTTATACTAATCAAATCAATATGTTATATTGCATACCGCTAGTAACACTTGCAGTATGCGCCGAGCTGCCGGCACTGCGTCGCGCGGGCATGACGGCGGCCCATGCCGCCGAGCGCCGCTCACTTGAAGCGGCGTGCGGCCTCGAGCACCTTCGCGCCCTTGGCGGGCGGCGTGGGCTGGGCGGCCCCGGCGGCGCCGTCCCGCTGCCGCGCCGCATAGCTTTCCAGCACCTCCTCGATCCGCTCGAAGACGGTCTTGAGCACCAGTGCATCCGGAAGGTTCGTGATGCGGAAGTGGGTCCGGTACGGAACGTTGAAGCTCACGCCCGGTGCGACGAGCACGTGCTTCTGTTCGAGCAGATCGAGCGCGAAGCGCTCATCGTCGAAGTCCCCGAGCTCGCGCGTGTTCACGCCCACAAACGCATACATGGCGCCGGGCGGCGGTGCGAGCTCGAGGAAGCGGCTGCGAGCGACCGCCTCGAGGATGGCGCGCCTCGACTCAAAGAGACGACCGCCCGGTGAGACGAGCTCGCGGATGCTCTGATAACCGCCGAGCGCCGTCTGCACGGCCCACTGTCCGGGCACGTTGCTGCAGAGTCGCAGCGATGAGAGCAGCTCGAGCGCGCCCAGATAATCCGTCGCTCGGCGCGTGCGTCCGGAGAAGACCGCCCAGCCCACGCGATAGCCGCAGGCTCGATAGATCTTCGACAGCCCCGACATTGTGCAGCAGAGTGTGTCGCGCGCGAGCGTCGCCATGGGAGTGAATTCGGCGTCGTCGTAGAGCATCTGATCGTAGATCTCGTCGCTGAAGACGACGAGCCCGCGGCTCTCGGCAAACCGCGCGATGCGCTCGAGCACGGCGCGCGGATAGACCGCGCCGGTCGGATTGTTCGGATTGATGACGACGACCGCCCGGGTCCGCGGAGTCGCCAGTCGCTCGATCTCCTCCGGGTCCGGAACGAAGCCGTTCTCCGGGCGGCACGGGTAGTGCACGGCGCGTCCGCGATTGAGGGTGGCGGCGGCCGTCCAGAGCGGATAGTCCGGGCTCGGCACGAGCACTTCGTCGCCGTCATTGAGCAGCGCGCGCAGCGCGAGATCGATGAGCTCGCTCACGCCGTTACCCATAAACACTTCGTCCGCAGTCACGCCCTGTACGCCGCGGGCCTGCTGCTGCATGACGATCGCCTCGCGCGCCGGGAAGATGCCCTTCTGGTGGCAATACCCTTCCGCATTACGCAAGTTCTCGATCATCGCGAGCCGCATCGCCTCCGGAGCTCGAAAGCCGAAGGCGGCGGGGTTGCCGATGTTGAGCGAGATGATCTCGTAGCCGAGGCGCTCGAGCTCGAGAGCGCGCCGCGCGAGGCGGCCGCGGATCTCGTAGCGGACATGCCGCAGACCCTCGCTGGGGCGAAGCGTAGGCTCGGTGCTCATCGGACGAGCATAACGGGTCCCCCCCGGGGATGCACGGGCGCGACCCCTCAGCTGAGATCCGCGTCCCGCCAGCGGTGGCAGGCGACCCATCGCTCCGCGCCGGTCTCTTCCCAAGCGGGGCGCTCGGTCGCGCAACGTGCCACGGCATGAGGACAGCGCGGCCGAAAGAGGCAGCCCGGCTCCCCGGCAACCTGGCGCGGCTCGCTCGCCGTTTCCCGCGGCGCATCCGGGGACGGTGTAGCCCCGAGCCCGATCTGGCGCAGGCGCCCGGGCTGTATCGCGGGGTCCGGCACAGGAACGGCTGAGATCAGCGCACGCGTGTAAGGATGCATCGGTCGGGCGCAGAGCGCCTCCGTTGGCGCGAGCTCCATCATGCGTCCGAGGTAGAGCACGAGCACCCGATCGCAGAGGCGGCGTACGACGCCGAGATCGTGGCTCACGAACAGGATCGAGGTGCGGTGCGCGCCCCTCAAAGCCGCGATCAACTGGACGATCTCATCGCGAAGCGTGGCATCGAGCGCGCTCACGGGCTCATCGCAGACGAGCAGCTGGGGCTCGAGGATCATCGCACGCGCGATGCCGACGCGCTGGCACTGCCCGCCGGAGAGCTCGTGCGGAAGACTATGGTAGGCACTCGGTGCAAGCCCGACGCGCGCAAGCATCGCCGCAGCGGCGCCAGCACGCTCGGCCGCGGACAGATGCGGCAGATGGATTGCGAGCGGCTCGGCGACGAGCTCACCGGCCGTGAGATGCGGATCGAGGCTGCCGAGGGGGTCCTGAAAGATGATCTGCATCTGCCGCCGCAGTGCGCGCATCGTGTGCCGGTCGAGCCCCTCGAGCGCTCGCCCCGCCCAGACCACTGTGCCGGCCGAGCGCGGCAGGAGGCGCAGCACCGCTCGTACGAGAGTCGACTTGCCGCAGCCGGACTCTCCGACGATGCCGAGCGCCTCGCCCGCTCGCAGATCGAAGGTCAGGTCATCGACCGCGCGCAGCACGGAAGGCTCGCCGCGCCGCCCCGCTCGCCTGCCCTCGCCTGTGCGGCGCAGGGGAAATTCGACGCTCAACCGTTTCACGATGAGCGCGGTATCGCCATCCCAGACTTCATCGGCGCGTGAGGTTTGATCCGCCCGGCTGCCGCCCGACTCGAACACGGAAGCGCGCGCTGCGGCGAGAAGCGCGCGGGTATGGGCGTGTTCCGGTTGAGAGAAGACCCGGGCGACCTCGCCCTCCTCCACTTTGCGCCCGCCCTGCATGACGGCGACGCGGTCGGCGAGACCGGCAACGACGCCGAGATCGTGTGTGATCAGGACTATCGAGAGCTGCTGCTCCCGCTTCAGCTCCGCGAGCAGGGCCAGGATCTGCGCCTGCACGGTCACATCGAGCGCAGTGGTCGGCTCATCGGCGATGAGCAATGCCGGATCGCACGATAGCGCGATCGCGATCATCGCGCGCTGGCGCATGCCGCCCGAGAGCTCGTGAGGAAACTGGCGCAGGCGCCGGTGAGGCTCACTCATCCGCACCCGCTCGAGCAGCTCGAGCGCCCGAGCACGGGCGGCGCGCCGCGTTCCGCCCCGGTGCTCGAGGATCGTCTCGGCGATCTGATCCCCGATCGCCAAATGCGGCGTGAGCGAGGTCGAATGATCCTGAAAGATCATGGCCATCCGCGCGCCGCGCAGGCGACGTAATCGAGCGCGCGATGCGCCGCTCACCTCGACTCCCTCGAGCCGGATGCGTCCCGAGAGCCGCGCGGCCGCGGGCTCGAGCCCCATCACCGCGAGGAAGGCCTGGCTCTTACCGGCCCCGGACTCGCCGACGACGCCGAGACACTCGCCCGGGGCTACCGTCAGCGTCAGATCGCGCACCGCGTACTGCTCGCCCGCGGTCGTGGCGAATGCCACGCCCAGCGACTCGATGTCGAGGACCGGCGTCGAGCCGGCCTCAGCCGCGTGGATCGAGCGCATCACGCAGCGCATCTCCGAGCAGATTGAGGCCGAGCAGCAGCAGCGCAAGCAGGCTCGCCGGAACTGCCAGCAGCCAGGGCGCGGAACCCATCTGCGCAGCGCCATCGCGAATCAGGCTGCCGAGGCTCGCGAGCGGCTCCTGAATACCGAGGCCGAGGAAGCTCAGGAAACTCTCGAACAGAATCATCTGCGGGACCGTGAGCGCCGCGTAGACGACGACCGGGCCGGCGAGATTTGGAATGATGTGCCGCGCCACGATACGCGGCGCGCTCGCGCCGCCGGCCACGGCCGCCTCGATGAAGCTTCGGCGCGCAAGCGAGAGCGCCTGGCCGCGCACGATGCGCGCCATCGTGATCCAGCCGACCGCGCCGATGCCCGCAAACAGGACGTAGGGGTTGCCGCGGCCGAAGAGCGTCGTGAGCGCGATCACGAGCAGCAGATACGGCAGAGAGTTGAGGCCGTCGACGATGCGCATCATCACCGCATCGGTCCTTCCGCCGGCGAATCCCGCTGCCGCTCCCCAGGCGACACCGATGACGACGCTCACCGCCGTCGCCGTGAAACCGATCGCGAGAGACAGACGTGCGCCGTAGAGCATCCGCACCGCAAGGTCGCGGCCGAGCCGATCGCTGCCGAGCCAGTGCGCGCCGGTGAACGGCGGAACCGCGATGTGGCGCCAATCGAGCTGGTCGTAGCCGAAGGGGCTCGACAGAGGCCCCAACAGCGCTGCGGCCACGATCGCGATCAGGATCGCTGCACCGAGCTGCGCGGAGCGGCGGTGTCGCAGCCGGCCCCATAACCGGCTCTCGGAAAGCGCGACGCGCACCGGAGCGCCGGCGCGAACCGTATCCGCCTCAATCATGTCGCACCCGCGGGTCGAGCCAGCCGTGGAGCAGATCGGCCGCGAGGTTCGCCCCGAGCGTGAGCGCGCCGTACAGAATGACCATCCCCATGACGAGCGGATAGTCGCGGTCGATCGCGCCTTCGACGAGATAACGCCCCGTACCGGGCAGCCCGAAGACCGACTCGACGACGAGCGATCCGGTGAGCACCGCGGCGACCACGGGGCCGAGGAAGCTCACGATGGGCAGGAGCGCCGGACGCAGCGCATGCCGCGCGATCACCTGCCGCTCGCTCAATCCCTTCGCGCGAGCCGTGCGGATGTAATCGGCGCGCAACACCTCGAGCAGGCTCCCACGCGTGAGGCGCGCGATATATGCGATCGTCGGCAGCGCGAGCGTCGTGACCGGCAGCACGAGGTGGCGCGCATCGAGCTGCCAGCCGCCCGCAGCGAACCAGTGCAGGTGCACGCCGAATGCGAGCGCCAGCGCAGGGCCCACGACGAAGCTCGGCAGCGCGAGCGCGAGCACGGCCGCGACGGTTGCGAGATGATCGAGCGCACGGCCCCGCCTGAGCGCGGCGCCGATGCCGAGCGGGATGCCTGCGAGAAGCGAGACTGCGAGTGAGGCGAGCCCGAGCGTCGCGCTCACCGGCAAGCCCTGACCGATGAGCTCGGACACCTCAACGTCCCGCACGGACAGAGACGGCCCGAGGCGGCCGTGCGCGAGGCCCTCGAGGTAGCGTGCGTACTGAGCTGCGAGCGGCCGGTCGAGGCCGTAGGCCGCTTCCATGTTGGCTCGAACGGCCGCGGGGAGCGCCTGGGGCGCCTCGAAGGGGCCGCCGGGCGCGAGCCGGATCGCGAAGAACGAGGCCGTGACGATCAGGAAAAGAATCGGCACGATCGCCGCGGCACGGCGCAGAGCGTAGGCGATCACAATCGCCTCTCGAATCCCCCCGACATGAGCGCATAGTACCGCCCGGGTTGGACAGCGGACCGTGCGCTTCCTAAACTTTCACACTTCATTCATCGAAGGCGACCCCCAAACTCATGGAATCCACTCGACCGATCCGTGCGCTCATCCGCGGCCTCGAGGCCCTTGCTGTCCTCAATCGCCGCGACGGCGCGACCGTGTCCGAGGTCACGAGCGACATCAAGCTGCCCCGTACGACCACGTACCGCATCCTCGAAACCCTCGCGCAGGCAGGCTACGTGTACCGCGACGCGACCGACGATCGCTACCGGCTCACGGTCATGGTCCGCGGCCTCGCCGACGGATTCGATGACGAGGCCTGGGTCACCCAGATCGCGCGTCCCTGCATCGGCGAGCTCTGCCGCGAGATCGTCTGGCCGATCTCGCTGGCGTCGCTCTCGGGCACCTCGATGCTCGTGCGCGACACGACCGATCACGTGAGTCCGCTAGCCGTCGAGCGCCTGAGCGCGGGCTTCCGGATTCCCCTGCTTACGACCTCCTGCGGGCGCGCACATCTCGCGTTCTGCTCCGCGGAACAGCGCGACACGCTCCTCGAGATCCTGAGCCGCTCGCAGCGCGAGGAGGACAAGCTCGCCCGCAGCCGTCCAGAGGTGGAGAAGATCCTCGATGAGACGCGCGAGCAAGGCTACGCCACCGCAGTCCGCAGCCGGCGCGTCTCCGAGGAGATGGCGATGGCCGTGCCGGTCGTGGTCGAGGACCGAGTGCTCGCAACGGTTGCGGTGCGCTTCGCCGCCTCCGCCGTGCCCCAGCGCACGGCGGTCGAGCGGTTCGTGCCGCGCCTGCGCGACACTGCGCAGAAGATCCGCGTGAAATTCGTCGAGCAGCAGCGCAACCCTCCGCATCGCGGCGCCGATCAAAGGGCCGCCGGTTGAGCGTTCACACGCCTTGAAAACCATCCTCGTCGGCATCAAGCGCGTCGTCGACTACAACGTGCGTGTCCGGGTCAAGCCGGACGGGAGCGGCGTTGCGATCGACGGCGCGAAGATGAGCATCAATCCCTTCGATGAGATCGCGCTCGAGGAGGCGCTGCGCATCAAGGAGCGCGGCGCCGCCGAGGAGGTCGTCGCTGCGAGCGTCGGCGGCGCGGAGTGCCAGCAGCAACTGCGCACGGCGCTTGCCATGGGCGCGGATCGGGCGCTGCAGGTGGACCCCGGCCCCGCGGGCTCGGGCGATCTCGGCCTCGAGCCGCTTGCCGTCGCGCGCATTCTCCTGAAGCTCATCGAGCGGGAGCAGCCGTACCTCGTGATCCTCGGCAAGCAGGCGATCGATGACGACAACAGCCAGACCGGCCCGATGCTCGCCGCGCTCTGGGGACGGCCTCAGGCGACATTCGCCTCGAAGATCGAGATTGCGGGGGAGCATGCCACTGTCGTGCGTGAGGTCGATGCCGGGCTCGAGACA